>NZ_JAMYND010000017.1:0-135843 GCF_040318885.1 Mesorhizobium sp. M0998 | reverse complement strand
CGGCCGCGGCCGCTTGCACCCGAGCCGCCGCTCGATCGGCTGCTGCCTCGGGATACGCTGCTGCCGCTTGAACCGCTGCAGCCGCTTGAACCGCTGCTGCCGCTGGATCCGCTGCTGCCGCTCGAACTGCTGGTGCCGCTCGAACCACTGCTGCTGCTTGAGCCGCCGATGGGCCTGTTGTTGAGGTTGTGTGGGGAGCGATGGTTGTTGGCGCCCTCGTTTATATTTTCGCAGGTGCATTTGCGCTGATATTTGGTGCCGAAAGCGCTGTGTTCATTGCTCGCTTTCTTGCAGACCAACCTATGGCAAATCAAATTCGCTTCGGTTGTCTCGGGGGTAAGGCCGGTGATCACTATTGCGGTTGTCGTGGCCGCCATGGCCACGATCGAGAACCGGAGTAAATTCCGAAAATTTTGCATAGATACCTCGCTTTCTGACGCCTCGCTTCTCGGGCTCGCGCCCAAGCTTCCTGATTGTCGAGTGGGTATTTGCAACAAGGCCACATACGGATCGCTTACGCCTCAGCGGTCGGGCTCAGGGGCGGCGAAAAAAGTTGAACAAAGCGCAGACAATGCTGCCGCATTGCGGTATTTCGACCAGAAAAAGGAAGCTGCACTTTGGGGGAAACGGAAAATGTCGAAACGGCTTAGACTGGTGCTGGGAACGGCCGGCGCAATTGCCGTCGCCATTGTCTGGGGGATCATCGCCACGTTAATGGGTGTGCCATCGATTCTGATCACTGTAGGAGCGGTCGCGATCGGCGCGGGCATCTACAGCTATGTCGATCGAAGCCGAAGCTGATCCGGTTATCAGGCTACGGGCATAACGCAAAAATCCCACGGTCGCAGACTGTCTGCGGCAATGCTCAGTGTACGAAAATTACCAACGACAGCGGTCTGTGGAACGAGTGGCCTGCCGAAGCTATTGTGGTGTCGGTCCGAGACACCCCCGCCTCGGGTCATTGGCTCACCCAGCCGAGTGGTCCGCTGCTACCCAATGGCAGCGGACCTTCATCCGGAGGACAGACCCGGAAGACGGATTGTGCCGAATCGAGGGAGAACGATGGTCGTTGACGAGATTGCCGCGCGGCGCCTGAAAATTCTGCTCGAGCAATACATGGAGACCAGGAAGAGGCGCCACGATGCGGTTTCCACCGCAGCGGCTGAGATCGCGATCAGGGCTGTCATGCCGAATTGCCCGGCCTCCGGAAAAGTCCTGGACGACATGATTGCGGCATGTGCGTTCGAACACGGGCTGGGGGTGCTGTTCGATCGACCTGACGCATGAAGGCCTAAACGCCATGAATCCCAACGCCAGAATCGCACGGTGCTGTCGTGCACAAATCCGACGCTGTTCCTGAGGCGCTCGCCACTAAAGCGCATCGCGTCGATCGGCCTCATGCGATGCGCTGTAAGTGCCTGTTTTTGTGCATGTCGTTGCCGCAAAACCGCTGCACAGTTTTGCGCGACATGCATTAGAGAAACCGACCGACCGGAGCAGCCATGCCGAGATATTTTTTCCATTTCCGAAACAATGAGGGCCGCTTGACGGAAGATTTCGAGGGTCAGGAGTTGGACGGTTTGTCCGCGGCTCAGGATAACGCAATGGCCTCGGCCAAGGAAATCCTGGCCGAGGGCCTGCTCAGCGGCAGCCCGGTCCTGACAGGTCTTTCCTTCGAAATCTGCGACGAGAACCGGAAGCTGCTTTTCCGATTTCCATTCTCGGAAGCTGCCGAAAAGGCCGGCACTCGGCCGTGATTGGCCAAAAGCCCCGCGATGCGGGCGAGCTTTGATCGAGCCTGGCTGAAAAACCGCATGTCGCGGCAAGACGGTCGTTGGTGCAAATCAGCACCATAGCCAAATTAGTAGCATAGCTGCCGGCACAAAGCAAGAACAAATATGGCTTGCCTTGCCTACGGGGGCGCCAAGCGACGTTGCCATTTCCAACCAGTATGTCGATTTGTCGGCCCGGGTGTTCGTCAACTTACCGAAACGTCTTCGCAGGATGCTGTGATCAGGAGTTCCTTTCTCCCGCGGTTGCGTTTACAGGACGCTCAGGACAGTGTCGTTTGCGCGCCAGCAACTGGACCGAGTTAGGCCGGGCGCACGGTCCCCCTCCGTCAAGGAAACCAGTCCGGCGCCGTTTTTGGAGAACAATGATTTGTGGTGGTCAAATAAGCAAAAGAGATTCAAGGGAACGTGGGACGACAGACTGGACGGCCTATTCTCAGCAGAGGTCGACTACGCCGGTAAATCCATTCTCGATGTTGGCTGCAACATGGGTATTGTCGCCTATGAGATATCCAAGCTAGGACCGAGTTCGATCCATGGGATCGACATTCTCAAGCCGCATATCGAGACGGCCAGGATGATCTTCCTGGGTTGTCCGGTCCAAAGCCAGTTCGATTGTCTCGATCTTGGCAGCCGGAAGCTGCAAAATGTTCTCAAACCGCAGTACGACATCGTCATGCTGCTGGCGGTCTACCATCACATGCAGTGGAGCCTCGGCGCGGACAAGGCGCGACGCGTGCTGTGCGATATCGCCGGGCGTGCTCAAACGATCGTTGCCCGCGTCCCTCCTGGCAAGGATAAGGAGATGATCGCGGTGCTTTCGGATGTGGGCTTTTCAATCAAAAGCAATCACACATCGCCTCTTGGAAGCCATCTCATGGTCCTCGCGAAACACTGACCGGGCATAGCGCGGCCGACGGCGAATGGCGCAAGAGCCGCGTGGCTGGGATCCGCTATGCTCGGATGCGAGGAACCGACAGTCATAAGCCGATGACGTGCAAGGATCCGGTTCGGCATTGACTGCGGTCGGGAACGAAGCCACAGACAGGTGATCGAAACCGTCTCGTGCTTCAAGACAACACGAAGACCGGACGGGATCGCAACGGGCGGCGACAAGATGATTGCAAAGAAACGAGTGTCAACGGTCCCGGCATATCCGCTGATCAAGCGTCTGATTGGCGAAAATCTGCCGCCGCACAAGATGCTGTATGTGACAGGTTTGCTGTGCTCGATCGCTGCTGCTGCCGCGGTCGGCGCGACGGCCTGGATCATGAAAGTCATGATCAACACCATCTATGTCGAGCGAGATGCTGCCGCTGTATCGGGTATCAGCGTCGTCATCATCGGCATTTTCCTGGTCAAGGGCATAGCTGCCTACTGCCAGACCGTCACAACGGGAAAGATTCGCCGGGCTATCGTTTCGGACCTGCAAAACCGGCAATTTTCTCGAATGGTGCGTTTCGACATCAGCCGTTTCGCGAACCAGCATCCGGCAAAATTCATCTCCAAAATCATGTTCAACGCGCGCGCCGGGGCGACCGTTATTCTCACCCTCACGAGCAGCGCCGTCTCTGATCTGCTGACCCTGATTGCCTTGGCCAGCGTCATGGTCAAGCAGGACCCGGTGATGTCGCTGATATCCGTGGCGGTTCTGCCGATGCTGTTCCTGTCAGTCGGCGCGATAACCAGGAAGCTCAAGGCGCTGGCGAGGGGCGAGACGGAATTGGCCGCGCAGGTCCAGTCGATCGGCACGGAAGCCGTCGAAGGCATCCGCACCATCAAGTCCTTCCAGCTCGAGGACAAGGCCGTCGCCAGCTTTGCAAAGGCCGTCCGCAAGATGGAAAGACGTGGCATCCAGATCAACCGGACGTCAGCATTGATGAGCCCATTGATGGAGACCGGCGGCGGCGTGATCATCGGGCTTTTCGTTATGTACGCCAGCTGGCAGACCCTCGGCAACGGCAAGACGCCCGGCGAATTCATGGCCTTCATTACCGCGTTCCTGCTTGCCTATGAGCCTGCCAAGCGGTTGGCCCGGGTCAATGTCGACATTCAGAAGCAAATGGTCGCCGTCGAGCAGATGTATGATTTGATCGACACGCCCGAGCAGCGGCGACTCGCGATCGCGGGCGAGCGTCTGACCGACGTCGATGGTGGTATCCGCTTTGAAGATGTGGCCTTTTCCTATGACGGCAACAGCCCCGCGCTCGAGGGTGTTTCCTTCGATGTCCGACCTCGTGAGAAGCTGGCGATCGTCGGCCGCTCCGGCGCCGGCAAGACCACCATCGTCAATCTAATCCTGCGTCTGATGGAGCCGGACAAGGGCAGGATCCTGATCGACGGAAAGGACATTTCGAAGATCAGCCTGGCCGACGTCCGCGATAACATCGCACTTGTGTCACAGGACGTCTTCCTGTTTGAAGGCTCGATCCGCGACAACATTCGCGACGGCCGCCCGAATGCCACGGATCAGGAAATCGAGTCCGCTGCGAACCTCGCCCGGGTCACCAGCTTTGCTTCGGCGCTCGAAAACGGGCTCGACACGCTTGTCGGGCCAAGCGGCACCAACCTGTCCGGCGGGCAGAAACAACGCGTTGCCATCGCACGCGCCCTGCTCAAGAATGCTGCGGTAATCGTCTATGATGAAGCGACATCGGCGCTTGACGGTGAAAACGAACGGGCAGTCATGGAGGCAGCCTTCGACAACACATTTCAGCGCACAGTGATCTGCATTGCGCACAGGCTGTCTACAATCAAGGCGGCCGATCGTATTCTCGTGTTTGACGCCGGACAGCTTGTCGATGCTGGAACGCATGACCAGCTTTCCAAGCACAGCGAGATATATCGTTCGATATTCCACCTGGAGACGGCCGATCCGATGGTCGAAAGCGGCAAAAAGCTGCGGCAGAGCGTATTGCGCTGAAGGCCGATGACCAGCTTTTATCACGGTTCCTATGTCCGGTATGTGATTGGTGGACTGGGCCTTCAGGTGCGCCGGTACAAAAAGGCGGTGCGCGGGTTGTTTTCCGGTCGCAAGCAGCCTCGCTCCATTCTTGAGCTGCAGGCCAAGGTTGCGGCCCTGATTGTGCGCAGGGACTGGAAAGGCCTTGAAGCCGGTACCAATGAGATGGCTGTCACGGCCGATCATAATCGCGACCCCGAGCTGATGCAGAAGGCGGGCCAGGCGTTCGAACGCCTTGGCAACTTTGCGCGGGCAGCTGAGCTTCGGCTTTCCGCTCGCCGGCTGCGGAAAGGGAAAGGCGCCAACGAGTGGACCGGCGAGAATCTCGGATCGGATACACTGCTGATCGATCTTGTGGAGGATGACCCGCGCAGCCTTGGCCGGGTTATCCGCCACGCGCGACTGGCCGGCGCTGCCGCTGCCTATGCGCAAAGCGCAACAATCCGGGTCGAGCCGCGCCTGGTATCAATTCTGCAGCGAACGTTCCCGAAGGCGACCGTGGTCCCGGCGCAGCGGGATGTGGTCGGCGACAAACACGCGACTTTCGAAGATCTCGCCTGGGTGTTCGGACGCGATGCCGAAAAACTTGCTGCCGACTTCGTGCCGCTGCGGGCAGATCCTGAACTCGTCGAGACATTCCGCAAGCGCTATCGCTCGATGACGGATCTGCCGCTGGTCGGTCTCTCCTGGGGCAGCAAGTCCCATACCAAGGACGTGCCTGATTTTCCTGAATGGGCACGGTTCATCGCCCAGACGCCAGCGACATTCGTTTCGCTCCAGTACGGGCAGGTCAAGCCGGCGTTGCGGCGCCTTCGCAACGGCAACGACGCGCGTCTGATCTTTGACGACAGCGTCGACCAGATGGTCGACATGGACCGTTTCGCCGCACAGGTCGCCGCACTCGATGCTGTCGTGACGATCAGCAATACAGCTGCCCATCTTGCCGGAGCCATTGGCGTGCCGAGTGTTTTCCTCATCGACGATAATTTTCAGACCGCATGGCCGGTGACCGGCGACCGGACACCCTGGTATCCGAAGGGCATTGTCATTCGCAAGGAGGGACGCCCTTGGTCGCTGGTGCTCGACGAGGCCGGCCGGCGGCTCTCGTCGATCCTGACGACGCTTTCCGACGCTCCCCGAGGACGATAGAACATCGCCGTGCAGAACAGACGAACCATCCTTCAGAAGGCAAAAACCGCCGATCTGCGCCCGCAAGGCGCCGTCGGCAAGCGGCTGCAGAAGGTTCTCGAGCGGGCAAAGGAACTTCTTAGACGTCCCTCGCGCCACGCCGACGAAAGCGCCGAAAGGCATATGAGGCTGATGGAGGAAAGCGTGCAGCGTAGTGACTGGCAAACTGCTCGCGACCATGCACTGGCGCTTGGCGCGCTTGGTGAGCAGCTTGGCGATCTCGGCCTGATCAAGAAAGCGGGGCGCGGACTGAGGCGTCTCGACGGAGGAAATCGCATCTGGCAGTTGATGGCGGCGAGCAAGCAGCGCGGCAGACCCGATTGG
Organism: Mesorhizobium sp. M0998; assembly: GCF_040318885.1. NCBI lineage: Bacteria > Pseudomonadati > Pseudomonadota > Alphaproteobacteria > Hyphomicrobiales > Phyllobacteriaceae > Mesorhizobium > Mesorhizobium sp. M0998. The sequence goes on along the minus strand of NZ_JAMYND010000017.1, from coordinate 129,579 downwards.
GATGGCAGTGATCTTGCGGGTCGCACGCTTCTCGTCGATCGTCGCGAAGGCGACCTGGCGATCTTTTTCCAGTTCGCGTCGCTGCTTGGTCCAGTTGTCGCGGCTGCCGGTCGATGCATCGTCTTCGTCGAGCCGCGACTGGCACCGCTTTATCGCAGAACATATCCTGCGCTTGATGTCAGGATTGAAGGGGAAGAGGACATGGCGGCAGTGGACGCCGATGTCGTTGCCGGTTTCGAGACACTCGCAAAGCATTTCTGGCCGGACGACCCGGCGGCACGCGCGCCCTTCGTTCCGCTGGAGCCGGACCGCCGACTGGTTGCCGAGCTGCGCGGCACCTATCTCGATGGCGGCCCAGGTCCCCTGATCGGATTTGCCTGGGGAAGCCTGAACAAGAGCAAGGATCTGCCGGCTCTGGACGATTGGCGGACGCTGTTCAGCAGCTTGCCGGGGCGCCTGGTCAGCTTGCAATATGGCGATGTCGGGCCGGCCCTCTCCGAGTTCGAGCGCCACACTCCGGGGCGCATCATCCATGACGCTTCAGTCGACCAGTTGACGGACATGGACCGCTTTGCCGCCCAAATTGCGGCGCTCGACGCGGTGGTCACGATCAGCAATACCGGCGCCAACCTCGCCGGAGCGCTCGGCGTGCCGACGATTGTCATGCTCGACGATGGATTTCGGCTGTCCTGGCCTGCTTTCGGTGAGACCGTCGCCGCATATCCGAGCGTTCGACTGGTCCGAAAAGGCGGCCGAGCCTGGGCGTCGGCAGTCCAGGAAGCAGGCGGACGGGTCATGCAAATCTTCGGCGGAGCTGGCGATGGAGGGTAGCCAACTTCTCGGCCGGTTGCGCCGCGCTGTCGCGCTTGCAGGCTACCGATACAAGGTCTGGTTCCGACGTCACCGGCGGCAGCTCTTCCTTCGCTGGCGCGACGGCGACATTGCCGATCAGATGGCGGATTATCGGCGAAGCGTCGAGTCCCGCGATTGGCCGGCGGCACTGCCGAAAGCCCTGGCTCTTGGATCCATTGCGAAGTCGAGGGGCGAGGTCCACCTGATCGACGAGCTCAGCAAGGCGCTGATGCGGATGGGCGCCTATGGCCCAGCCGCCGAACTCAGGATCGCCCGACGCCACATCGTCAACGGCCGCGTCGATGGCGAGTGGCTGGGCCAGGATATTTCGGGCCAGACACTGCTTGTCGATCTGATGGAAACCGAAAAGCAGGGTCTGGCCACCGCGATCCATCATGCGAGTTCCGTCGGCTGTGCGTTGGGGCGCGCCGCCCGTTCGATCGTCCTGGTCGAGCGCCGCCTGGTACCGCTCTTTCAGCGCACTTTTCCGACCGCCGATGTGCGGCCGGTCGGCGCTGACGGCAAGGCTGCCTATGGCGAGGCGCAGGCCTTCGCCGGCGTCCAGCATCTGACTGCCGTTTTCGAGACCGACGAGGCGACGATCCGCGAGCATTTCGTGCCCCTTAAGCCGGATCCGGCCCGGGTCGCTGAACTTCGCGCCCGCTACCGGCATGAACGACGGCCGTTGGTCGGTATCGCATGGGGCAGCTCGAATCCTGGCAAAGACCTGCCGCCGCTTGCCGCCTGGCGAAACCTGATAGGCCGACCGGACCTCCGGTTCGTCTCGCTGCAGTACGGCCAGATCGAGACCGATCTGAAGTTCCTGACCGACGGTGAGCCGGAGCGCATTCTTCATGACAGATCGGTCGATCAGCTCGTCGACATGGACCTTTTCGCCGCGCAGGTTGCCGCGATGGACGCCGTGGTGACCATCAGCAATACCGGAGCGCATCTGGCGGGCGCGCTCGGCATCCCCTCGATTTTCATTCTGGGCGACGGCTTCAAGCGCTCCTGGCCGGTCGAGGGCGACCGCACGCCCTACTATCCATCGGCCGTGCTGGTCTCGAAACGGGAACGCCCCTGGTCCGTGGTGATGAGCGAGGCCGAGGCCATCCTGGCGCCATGGCTCACAAAAGTGAGTGGCTAATGCATGTCGTCCGAAAGGGCGTCACTGAAGACGCTTCGACGCGATCCGCATTAAGGGTTCGGCCGACGGATCGTGGAATGGAGCGCCCGCGTCGAACAGTCGTCGCAACAGGCCAAAAAACATAAGGCATTCCGAACCGGGATATAGTAAAGGCCAATTCGCCCCGCAGAGGATCGCAATTCTTGCTGGCATTTCTGCCTTGTGTTCGAATTAGCCGTAGGCTTAGGCGCCCAGTAATGGGGTTGGTCTGGCCGGCAGCGGTTCGGGCGCCAGCTCTGATAATCTAAAGGAGGTCTCTCCCATGTCCTTTCTAAAATTTTTCCAGGCCAAAGCGCCGCCTCTTCCTCTTATCGTATCCTTTCCAAAATCGGGGCGCACCTGGCTGCGTGTCATGCTGGACGATCTCGGAGTTGAAGTTCAATACATTCACGACGGAACAGACCACAAGTTACTTCGACCGAAGTCGAGCCTCAAGGAGAATAAATCTCGATATAAGAAGAGAAGAACAATAATGCTTGTTCGCGATCCAAGAGATACGGTGGTCTCAGGGTACTTTCAGGTTCAGAAGCGCCACATGCTTCCAGCGGGATCGTTCAGCGATTTTATCAGAAGCGACAATCATGGGATCGAAAAGATCATCAGATTTAACCTGCATTGGTTCGCGGCCATGCCCCGGATGCGCGAAATCCGGTATCTTCAATATGAAGATATGCATCGGGATACAGCTGGTGTCCTTCGCGCGATCCTTGGATTCCTGAACCAGCAGGCTGACGATCGGACGCTTGTCGAGGTGGCGAACAACCGAACGTTCGACAAGATGAAAGTGAGTGAATCGACCGGTGATCTGTCCGATCGATACGGCAAGATATTACAGCCGCGCGATGCGAATGATCCCGAAAGCTTCAAGGTGCGCAAGGGCAAGATAGGCGGTTACGGCGAATATCTTTCCGAGGACGACGTGGCCTATTGTGACGAGCAGTTGGCTAAGTTCGAATATTGGGAGAAGCTGGACAAGGTCTTTAGCACGAACGGCTTGTGCTACGCTCGCGTCGATAACCGCGCCCGGGTCGCCTTGGGTTAGGGAGCATTGCCGACATGGTGATGCGCACCGGATTCATATGCGGCTGCGGCCATAGCGGGACGACGTTGATTGCGACGATCCTTGCGTCGCATCCCGATGTCTACCTGCCGCTCCAGGAAACCAACATTTTCTTCAAGTGGACGCCACTGGCCATGTTCCGCTTCTGGAAACTGAAGCGGGCGGCGCTCGATGCTGGAAAGAACGTGCTGCTTGAAAAGACACCGCGGCATATCCGCCGTGTCGCCCGCATTCGCCGGCTGGTGCCCGGCGCGCGTTTCGTCATGCCGGTGCGAGATGGGCGCGACGTCGTAGCGTCCCTGATCAAACGACTTGGCGACCCAACGGAGGCTCTCGACCGCTGGATCAACGACAATGCGCTGGTTCTTGCGGAACGGGGAAAGCCGGATGTGCTGATCTATCGCTATGAGGACCTGGTCGAGAATCCGGCCAAAGTCGTCGAGCAGATATGCGGCTTTCTCGATGTAACCTTCAGCCCGGATCTCCTCGACTATCACAAGAACCCGCAGCAGTGGTTCAAGCCGACCGACGCCAGCGGCGAGACGCCACATGCGGTGCTCCGGAACCAACAGGTCAACCAGCCGATCTATGACGGGAGCGGAAGATGGCACTCCGAACTTGGAAACGCCGAGCTACAGGACCTGGTACAGGGACGAGGTGCCCAGCTTATGAAAGCATTCGGTTATGCATGATCTCGGCTCGGCATCTGCTTGAACTGCCGTCTACCAATCAATTTTGTCGATCAAACCCGTTTTGAACAGGCTGTGAGCTCCTTCGTACAGCATTGACTGTTCGCTCATCGCGCTGAGAGCGGCTTTACCGCTCGATACCTCATGATACTGGCGATATTTGGAAGCGCCGTTCCAATACTGACCTTCCGCCACCGCGACCTGCGCCTTGTCGTTGAAATCGGCGAAGAACTTGAAATGAAGCAGGCCAGCCAATCCCTTTATATAGTTTCGCCAGTAGGGCAGCGGTGAGTGAATCGACGTAAAAATCGTCTGGCGATCAACATATATCAGAGGAAACTTGGTCAACTTGTGCTGCCTGGCGAAAAGCCGGGTTCTCGGGCCGCCTGTGATCTTGAGATGCCGGGGGCTCCTCGTCACCTCATAGCCGCTGCCGTCGAAATGGTCCGCAACTTGCCATGGCGGCACGATGGGATCGAAGGGTACGTCCCAGATGTTTCCGCTCGGATACATGTCGATCATCGGCGCCAGCAGGCGTGTCATTCCGCGCCGCTTGAGCCAGTCGGCCATCGCACCGAGCGGATGCTGATCCATGCCGTCATAGACAAGATATTCGTCCGCATCCACGGTCAGATACCAGCGAGGCTGACCATAGATCTGCACAATCCGCTGCCGCCAAAGGTTTCCCAGGTCCGACTGCGAATAGGTGACCGGCGAGCTGAATAGATCGACATCTGGCTGCTCGGCCAGAAGCTCAGCTGTGCCGTCGGTCGAGCGATCATCGAGGACGGCGAATCTGGTGACGCCGAGTTCGCGATAGTGCTTCAGGAACGGGGGTAGCCTGTCCGCCTCGTTGCGGATGACGAGGATCAAAGGCAGGTCATTCGCGTTAAGGGGCGTTATCGGCCGCAGCGATGACACTTCTGCCCGTCTTCCGAAGGTGTGTCTCAGCCGATATATGGCGGTGTCGGTAATCGTCCGGCGGACAATGGCGGGCCAGGTTGCTTTGCTCAAGCCATCGATTCCCCTCATGGCGGTCACCGGCTGGAGCTGGCGCTGATCCGCTGTTTGCAGTTAATTTCTACATGCAGCACCGTTAGGCAAATCGCAAGCAGTTGCGGACAATGGACACAGGCCTGTTCTGAGTTCCGGCGGGGAGCTTTCCAAGTGTTGCCGATGCGAGCTGGCCTCTATAGACATCGTCAGATGGCAACAAGGCCGGAGCCCAGACCCTATGTACGCCGGCATTCGTGGCAGCGAAATTCAATTCGACAGGCCGATCCTGTTCGTGCGCCAGCGCTATGCGCCTTTCGGTGGCGGCGAGATCATGTTGGAAAACATCATGGCCGCATTCGCCGCGCGTCAGCGGCGGGTGGCCGTGCTGTCCGGCGACTGGCCGCGTTATGAAGGCATCGAGTTCATCCATTGTGCCGGTCGGCGGTTTCCGCGTTCGCTGCGGGCGACGTCCTTTGCTCAAGCTGCCTGCCGCAAGATCGCCGAGATGCCGCCGGCGCTGGTGCAGAGCAACGATCGCCTCCCGTGCTGCGATGTCTTCCGGGCCGGGGAGGGCGTTCATGCCGCCTATCTTGCCGAGCGGCGGCGTTTCGAGACGCGGCTTGGCAGGGCGGCAATGGCGCTGAGCCCCTTTCACCGCCAGACGCTGCGCCTTGAACGTGCAACCTACGCCAGCCCGAGGCTCAAAGCTGTCATTGCCATTTCGAAGATGGTGGCAGAGGACATTGTCCGTCACTACGATTATCCGGCGGAAAATGTGCACCATATTCCCAACGGGGTGGATCTCGACCGCTTCAACCCGCAGCTGCGCCAGCAGCATCGGGCGACAATCCGCGCGCGGCTCGACGTCGACGAAAACAGGCCAGTCGTCCTGTTTGTCGGCTCGGGCTTTGCGCGAAAAGGACTTCTTGCACTGATGAAGGCGGTCGCCAGGCTCGATGGCGAGCCTGAATTGTGGGTCATCGGCCATGATTCGCGCGCCGACGCTTTCAGGCAGGCCGGTGACAGGCTCGGTCTCGGCGCACGGCTCAAGATGCTGGGGCCGCAGAAAGACATGCTGCCGTGGTACGGCGCGGCCGATATTGCCGTGCTGCCTTCCATCTATGATCCTTTCGGCACAGTGGTCATCGAAGCGATGGCCAGCGGCTTGCCCGCCGTGGTAAGCACCGGCTGTGGAGCGCGCGAGCTTGTCGAGCGGTTCGAGCCGACGCTCGTTTGCGATGCGGCCAGCGAAAGCGACCTCGCTGCAGCGCTCGCGCACGCGCTGCAGTTGTCGTCACGACCTGACACCGCAGCCCGGGTGAGAGCGGCGGCCGAACACTATGATTTCAATGTCATGATCAAGCGAATGATGGCGCTTTATGAAAGCCTTGATCTGAAATGATTTTCGACTTTGTTGAATTAGGTTAGTACCCTCAGTGTGCTAACGGGCCGGGAGCCGATGCTGCAGATGCATTCGAATGACAGTGGCAGCTTTGATGCCGGAGCATTCTGACCGTGCCGGCGCTCTCGGTCATTATCATCACCCGCAACGAGGAGGCATCCATCGCGCAATGCCTTCGGTCGGTCCATTTTGCCGATGAGATCGTCGTTCTCGACAACAACAGCAGCGACAGAACCAGGGAGATTGCCGGTGCTCTGGGGGCAAAGGTTCTGATGACCGTCGATTGGCCCGGTTTTGGCGCGCAAAAAAACCGTGCGCTGGCCGCGGCAACGGGGGATTGGATCCTGTCGCTGGATGCCGATGAGTGGGTGGAGGCGCCGCTCGGCGCGGAAATAAGGGCCGCAATCGCCGACCCAAAAGCCAATGACGGCTTCGAAATACCGAGAAGATCGCGCTTTTGCGGGCACATTGTCCGCCATAGCGGCTGGTCGCCCGATCTGGTGCTCAGGCTCTTCCGTCGCCGCTCCGGGCGGTTCAGCGACGACACCGTGCACGAGAAGGTATTGGTGAACGGGAAGGTCAGCCGATTGTCCCAGCCGATCGAGCACGATTCCATTACCGACTTGGCAGATGCCCACGACAAGATCGGCCGGTACGCAGAAGCGTCCGCCGCGCAACTGCTTGCCGAGGGCAAAAAAAGCTCGATAGGCAAGGCGGTCTTGCGCTCGGTCTGGGCCTATGTGCGCAGCTATATTTTCCGGCTGGGATTTCTGGACGGTTCCATTGGTGCGATGGTGGCCGCGTATTCGGCCAGCTACACCTATCAGAAATGGGCTCGTGTCGCATTGGGAATGCGAGGCCAGGTCCACCCAAAAACGCAAGGCTGAGGCCAGGACAAATCTGTGAGAAACCGGCTTGGTTGACCGCAATTGTTGCCGAGCCATCGCCAACTAGTTAGTGTACGACCGTAAAAATCGAAAGCCAGGGTAGTGAATATGACTGATGCGTTTAGGGTATTTATCGGATGGGACAGCCGTGAGCCGATCGCGTACGACGTCGCGCGACACTCGCTGCTCAAACATGCGTCGGCGCCTGTCTCCGTCATTCCGATCAAACAGGACGAGATGCGTGCCCGCGGGCTATATTGGCGGGAAAAAGATCCGCTCGCCTCAACGGAGTTCACCTACACGCGCTTCCTCACGCCCTTTCTCGCCGACTACACGGGTTGGGCCCTGTTTTGCGATTGCGATTTCCTGTGGCTTGGTGACGTCGCAGGCCTGCTGAAATATACGGACTCGGACAAGGCGGTTTATTGCGTCCAGCATGACTATACGCCGAAGGCCACAACCAAGATGGATGGTGTGGTCCAGACGTCCTATCCTCGGAAAAACTGGTCGTCGCTGATGCTGTTCAATTGCGCGCATCCTTCGGTCAGATCGCTCACGCCAGAGGTCGTGAATCAGGAAAGTGGCGCCTATCTTCACCGAATGCAGTGGGTTGCCGACAAAGATTTGGGCTCATTGCCGGTAGAGTGGAATTGGCTCGAAGGTTGGAATGAAAAGCCTGCGGTCGGCACACCTAAGGCGGTCCACTATACCAGCGGCGGCCCGTGGTTTGCCGAATGGCAGAATGTCGACTACGCCGATTTGTGGATAGCAGAACGCGACGAGTTCCTGGCTTCCGATCAAGCGGAATCTTCTCAGAGCGCCGTTCGATAAGAACATCGTGTTTGGCAGGTGACGTGGGCGCTTCCGAAAGTGGCATTGATTTTCATGTCGCCAAGGGCGCAGCAACCAGCCGTCAGGCGCTGGGCGTCGACAACGTGTTGCCGCCGGGGGGCGGGACCGGGCAGATTGCACCTACGAATCTGGCGGCTCCGGCCGGGTAACCATGCCGCGCTGAGATAAGGTTCAGCTCGCGCCAATATGATCGGTTTGGAGTCCGTCAGCTCTTTCATCGGCCTAGCCGGCACGCGAAAGTCGACCATGCCGTCACTGCGAAGACGCCTCGATCGTTTCCTGGAGAACCGCGGGCCTAAAATACCGCGGCTGCAGCTGAACCATGTCGAGCGCCTGGCGCTGGTCCGTCGCCATGGTGATTTTTCCCTTGCCTATTCGACCGCCGTGCAGAGGGGGCTTCACTACTTCGGCGATGCCCAGGGCTACATCGCTTACGGCAGCAAAACGCGACATCATTTCGCGCTCGGTGATCCAGTGGCTGCCCCGGCCGATCGGCGCGACTATATCAGACGTTTCATCGAGGTTGCCGGCAGCCCGTGGTTCGTGCAGATCGGCGACCAGACGGCGCGCGTGCTTGCCGGGCTTGGCTATCAGGTCAACCGCCTCGGCGTCGACACCAGGCTTGTCCTGCCCGGACACGACTTTTCCGGAAAGCGCAATGAGACAGTGCGCTATTCCGAACGCTGGCTCTTGAAGAAGGGTTTTTCCTTCGCAGAGGACAACGGGACTGTCTTCCTCGACGAGATTGCCAGGCTCTCCCAGAATTGGCGGGCCGACCGCATCGTCAAGCGCTGGGAGATGAGATTTCTCAACAGGCCCTTTGCCGATCACCTTGGCGTCGATATGCGCCGTTTCGTCCTGCACGGTCCGGATGGGGAGCTCGTGGCCTTGCTGGATTTCGATCCGCTGTTCAGCGACGGCAAGGTCATCGGCTACACCACCTCGTTCAAGCGCAAGCACATCGATGCCTCGGCGCATGCCGAGATCGGCCTGACCAAATTCGCGGTCGACCGCTTTCGCGATGAAGGTGTTTCCGTCGTCACCCTAGGCCTGTCGCCGCTTGTCGAAATCGGACCTAGCGGGTTTGCCGAAAGCGATTTCTGGCGGCACGCCTTCCAGCGTGCCTATGACTCCCCCTGGGTCAATCGCACCCGCTTCAATCTGCAGGGGCAGGCGGCCTTCAAGCGCCGGTTCCATGGTGTCGAAGAGCCGACCTATCTTGCCTTTCGCAAGGGGACCTTTTTCGAAGCGCTTTCTCTGCTCCGGCTGATCAGGGCCGTCTAGTGCCTGGTGGCTGAGCGCTCGTCGTCTCCTGGTATGGTCGACCTCACACCGGTCAGGCTCGGTTGTTTAGGTGGGAAAGGAATGCCGCGGCGGGAAGCAAAAGACCGGCTGCGAACCGCCGGCCCATTCTGCGGCGTCCACCAGTCCCGCCGGGGCACTTTGGCCTGAGAACGGCTCCGCGTCAGCGCCAAGGGGTCGGATTCACGGTTGCTGCAGCGTACCGCCAGGAATAACGAGGGTACCCTGGCCTGGCCTTGAGTATCTGAAGCCTATGAAGAACAAAGCAACGATGATCAAACAAATGACGATGACCGCGACGACGCTGCCAGGATGGTGTCCGGTATCTGGCGGTTGGACCATTGCCTTCCCGTATGGCTATCGCCGCGGACCTTCTTCATCTTCCAACCGAGCATGACGACTGTCAATGGGTACAGGAGTTGCGCCCGCCATCCAATCAGCCGACTGCAGCGTCGATCACGTTGCGCGCTTGCTGACCGAAGCTGATGATGGACCTAACCACAGCTTGTCCCAAGCACGCTTCCATCGCTGCGAAGCGTTGAAGGGCGGCGATCCACCGCGGCTTAGTCAGGCCGGAAACAGGAATGCAGCAGCGGGATCGAAAAAGACCTGCCGGCTGCAGGGCCACACATCCTGCGATTGCATGGCGGCGGAGGTCGGCCTGATGTCAACCTCCTGTCCAGCGGCGATGCGCGCGACGATCCGCCGGCGCTCGCCGTAAAATGCGATGTCGACGATCTCGACATTCAGTTCCGCGCTCGCCGGGCTCCGCTCCATGCTAAAGGCTTCGGGCCGGATCATCAGCCTGGTCTTCTGGCCTTTGCCGAACGTGCCGTTGGCCCTGACTCCGGATATGACCGAACCGTCTGTCATGCGGATCGTTGTCGTGCCGTTGGTGGTGCCGAGATGTTCGGCGGCGAGGAAATTCGAATTGCCGATGAAGCCGGCGACGAAATCGGTCGCCGGCCTGAGATAGAGATCCTCGCCGGTGCCGGTCTGCTCGATGCGGCCATCCTTGAACAGGGCGATTCGGTCCGACAGATGCAGCGCCTCTTCCTGATCGTGGGTGACGTAGAGAATGGTGACGCCGGTCTGGCGATGGATGCGGCGGATTTCCCCCTGGATTTCCTCGCGCAGCTTCTTGTCGAGCGCTGACAATGGCTCGTCCATCAAAAGGATCGGAGGATCGTAGGCCAGCGCCCGGGCCAGCGCGACGCGCTGTTGCTGGCCGCCCGACAGCGCACCGGGTAAGCGTCCGGCAAAGCTTTCGAGCCGCACCAGGGCCAGCATGTCGGCGACCTTTTTCTTCACCTCGGCGTCCGGCCGGCGGCGAACCCGCAGCGGAAAAGCGACGTTTTCGGCCACCGTCAGATGCGGAAACAGCGTGTAGCGCTGGAAGACCATGCCGATGTTGCGCTTGTGCGGGGGCACCGCAAGCAGCGACTTTCCTTCCAGCAAGACATCGCCGGAAGTCGGGTCCTGAAAGCCGGCGATCGCGTAGAGCGTCGTCGATTTTCCCGAACCGGAGGGCCCGAGGAAGGTCAGGAACTCGCCCCTGGGAATGTCCAGCGTGAGGTCGTGCACGGCGACGATCGCGCCGAACGCCTTGCGCAGATTGCGGATGGAGAGGAAAGGGTGGGTCATGTCCGAAACTTTCGCTGCAGCAGCGCCGTCATCACCATCAGGGCAAGCGTCAGCCCGACCAGCAGGCTGGAGGCAGCGGCGATCACCGGACTGAGGTCCGACCGCAGACTGCCCCAGATCTTGACGGGCAAGGTTTGCAAGCTCGGGCTGGCCATGAAGATCGCCACCACGACTTCGTCCCACGACGCGAGGAAGGAAAAGATCGCGGCGGAGAAGATGCCGATCCGGATTGACGGCAAGGTGATCCTGAGCCTGGCCTCGAGCGGGCTTGCCCCGCAGACGATTGCCGCGTCCTCGATCGACTTGTCGAACCCTTCGAGCGCGGTCGCGATCGGAATGATGGCGAAGGGCAGCGCCAGCACGGTGTGGGCGATGACGAAGCCGATGGTGGTGCCGCCGAGGCCAAGGCGAAGGAAGAAGGCGTAGATGGCGATGGCGAAGACAACGACGGGCAGCACCATCGGCGTTAGCAGCAGGCCGCGCAGGATCTCACGTCCGGCAAACCTTCCGCGAACCAGGGCAAAGGAGGCGAGCAGGCCGATCGCTACTGCCAGGATCGCCGTCATGGTGGCGATCCGAGCGCTGGTCAGCGCGGCGTCGAGCCAGGCCGGATCGGCAAAAAGCTCCTGGTACCATTTGAGCGTCCAGCCGGGCGGCGGAAAAGCCAGCCAGCGCGACGAGCCGAAGGAGAGCAGGACAATGAAGACCACCGGCAACAGAAGAAAGCCAGCGACCAGCGCGGTGAAGCCGAGCAGGGCAACCCGTAGCCAACCTATGCGGTCATAGTCGAGCAGCATCTCAGATGCCTCCGCTCATGCGCCTGGCACCGACAAGGCGGAGTTGCAGCGCGTAGAGAACCATGGTGACGACAAGCAGGATGAAGGCAGCGGCGCTGCCGAGCCCCCAGTTGAGCAGCGACTGGACCATCTGCGCGATCATTTCGGCAAGCATCATGTTCGACGTGCCGCCGAGCAGTGCCGGCGTTACGAAGTAGCCGAGCGACATGACGAAGACCATCAGGCCGCCGGCGGCGACGCCGGGCAGCGACAGCGGCACGAGGATGCGGCGGAACGCCTGGAAAGGGCTTGCGCCGCACAGCGACGCCGCACGCAGCGTCATCGGATCGATCGCCCGTAACGTGCCGACCAGCGGCAGGATCATGAAGGGCAGCATGATATAGACCATGCCGATAGTGACGCCGGTGAGATTGTTGATGAGCGGCAGCGGGTGGTCGATGACGCCGATGGTCATCAGCGTCCGGTTGATGACGCCGGTACGCTGCAGGAGCACCATCCAGGCATAGGTGCGGGTGAGCAGGTTCGTCCACATCGACAGAATGATGATGCCGAAGATGATCGAGGCCAGTCCCGAAGGCATGATCGCCAGCATCCAGGCGACCGGAAAGGCGACAAGGACCGTGACGATGGTGACCAACGCCGCGACCAGGAATGTGTTGAAGAACACCCGCGCATAGGTGCCGTCACCAAGCAGGGCAGCATAGTTCTGCAAGCCTGGCTCGGGCTCCGTGACACTGCGCAAAAGCAGCGCCAGCACGGGGACGACGAAGAACAGCATAATCAGAATCAGGGCCGGCAGCAGGCCATTGAGACCTGCCGGCACCCGCACCGTTCCAAAGTTCCGGCGTGTTTCGACCGACATGACAGCGACCCGGCTACGGGACGAGACGGCGCGAACCGTCTCGTCCATTGCGGTTCAAGGGCGGGCTTATTTCGCCTGCCAGGCATACCAACGCGCGGCGATGGTGTCGCGATTGGCGGCCCAGTAGTTCATGTCGAGATCGATCTGTCCGTCGACATGAGCGTCCGGCAGCGATTTCACGGCATCGGCCGGCATCTCTGCCTTGGCCTTGGTGTTGATCGGCGCATAGCCGCTGGCTTCGGCAAATTTGGCCTGGCCGGCGGGGCTGCTCGCCGCGGCGAGGAATTTCATCGCCGTATCCTTGTTCTTGGCACCCTTCGGTACCACCAAAACGTCGGCTGCGGTCAGGTTCTGGTTCCAGGAGACGCCGACATCGGCGCCATCCTTGTCCAGTGCGAAGACGCGGCCGTTCCACAGCTGGCCGAACGTTGCTTCGCCGGATGCGATCAATTGCTGCGACTCCGCCCCGCCGCCCCACCAGACGATGTCCGACTTGATGGTATCGAGTTTCTTGAAGGCGCGATCGAGATCCAGCGGATAGAGCTTGTCCGCCGGAACACCATCGGCCAGCAGCGCGATCTCGATGACACCGGGCGCCGACCATTTGTAGAAGGTCCGCTTGCCCGGGAACTTCGTCAGGTCGAACATGTCGGCCCAGCCGGCCGGTTCACCCGAAACGGCGCCCTTGTTCCAGGCGAGCACGAAGGAATAGTAGAAACTGCCGACGGCGTGATCGGTGGTGAAGCGCGGATCGAGGTCGGCCTTCGGCACGGTCTTGAAGTCGATCGGCTCGAGCAGACCGTCCTTGGCCGCCTTGATGGCGAAATCCATCTCGACGTCGACGACGTCCCAGTTGACACTGCCGCTGTCGACCATCGCCTTCAGCTTGCCGTAGTCCGTCGGGCCGTCCTGCATGACCTTGATGCCGGATGCAGCGGTGAACGGCTCGGCCCAGGATTTGGTCTGCGCTTCCTGGGTCGTCCCGCCCCAGCTGGTGAAGACCATGTCCTCGGCCTTTGCGGCCGTCGTTGCCAGAACTGTCGTTGCAATAAATCCGGCAAGGAAGCCGGTGATGATCAGTTTCATGTCGTTCTCCTCTGTTGTTTTCGTTGGTGTCTGTTCGCGATCGGTCGTTTTCGCCTTGATCGCGCATCTCCGGCCAGCGGCGGCTACCGCATGACAAAAGGATCGGGAATTGGGTCGTCGGAGGTGCGTATCCACACCGATTTCGAACGCGTGTAGTCGCGGATCGCATCGAGGCCGCCCTCGCGGCCGAGCCCGGATTGGCCGTAGCCGCCAAACGGAACCAGCGGCGAGACCGCCCGATAGGTGTTGATCCAGACAACGCCGGCATGGATGCCGCGCGCCATGCGGTGGGCTTTTGCCAGATTGGTGGTGAACACGCCGGACGCCAGGCCGAACTTCGTGTCGTTGGCGAGCGAAAGCGCTTCAGCTTCGCTGTCGAAGGCTAGCACACAGAGCACCGGGCCGAAGAGCTCTTCGCGCACGCAGGCAAGCGTCTGATCAGGCGCGTCGATAATCGTCGGCGCGTAATAGAAGCCGTCCGCCATGCCCGCGGGGCGGATGCCGCCGGTGACCAGTTGCCCGCCCGCGGCCAGGCTTTCAGCAATGATCTTCTCTATCCATTCGCGCTGGCGCGAGGTGGCGAGCGGTCCCATTTCGATCGCGGGATCCTGCGGATCGCCAATCCTGATCGCCTCGGCCTTGCGCTTGAGCCGGTCGAGGAATTCGTCCTTCACGGAGCGCTGGACCAGCAGCCGCGAGCCGGCGACGCAGCTCTGGCCGGTGGCAGCGAAGATGCCGGCAACGACCGCGTTGGCGGCGCTGTCCAGATCGGCATCGGCAAACACCACGACCGGGCTTTTGCCGCCGAGCTCGAGCGTCGTGAAGGCGAGGTTTTCCGCCGTATTCCTGACGATCTGCCGAGCGGTCGAGGGACCGCCGGTGAAGGCGACGCGGGCGACGAGCGGATGACTGGTCAGCCGGTGACCGCAATCGTGGCCGAAGCCGGTCAGGATGTTCACGGTCCCGGCGGGAAATCCCGCCTCATGGACGAGTTCAGCGAAGGCCAGCAACGGGGCAGGGCCGTCTTCCGATGCTTTCAGAACGATGGTGCAGCCGGCCGCCAGCGCCGGCCCGAGCTTGACGGCGGACAGGAAGAGCTGCGAGTTCCACGGCACAATGGCGGCTACGACGCCGATTGGCTCCGGCCGGATGGTCACTTCCATGTCGGCCTTGTCGATGGGAACAAACGAGCCCTCGTGCTTGTCGGCCAGCCCGCCATAATAGCGGTAATAGTCGCCGACATAGGCGATCTGGGCGCGGGTCTCGCGGATGATCTTGCCGGTATCGCGCGTCTCGAGTTCCGCCAGCCGGTCGGCATTGGCGACCACCAGATCGCCGAGCCGCACCAGAAGCTTGCCGCGTGCCGTTGCCGTCATTGCCGGCCACGTGCCGGAGCCAAGCGCCCGGTGAGCAGCTTCGACGGCGCGGTCGACGTCATCAGACGATGCAGCGGGCATCTTCGCCCATGGCGCGCCCGTCGAGGGATCGACGCTGTCGAAGGTCGCCGCCACTTCGACGAAGCTGCCGTCAATATAGTTCCTGAATTGAGTGGTGCTCATCGCAATCCGGCTTTCGGTTCGGAAAAGGCCGGCATCACCCTGTCGATGAAGAGCTGCAGCGATTTCTTCTTGCGCCGATGGGAAAGGCCGCTGTCGATCCAGATCGAATACTGATCGTAGCCGAGCGCTTCGTAGGCCTTCAGCCTGGCGATCACCTCGTCGGCTTCGCCAATGACCAGGTTCTGCCTGATCTTGTCAGGCGCATATTGCGGCATGGCCGCGATCTCGTCTTCGGTCAGCGCTTCCATTATGCCCTGGTGCACCGGCTTCTTGTTCTGGAACCAGGCGCCGAACTGGCAGTAGAACTGCGACAGATCCTGCGCGAGCCGGTCAGCCTCCGCTGCATCCTCGGCGACGAAAGTATGCATCAGCAGCATAATCTCCGGCCTTGGTACGTCGGGGTGGGCATTGCACGCCGCGTTGAAACGCTCCATCAGGCTGGCCACTTCGCCATCGCCGGAGGCAAGCGGCGTCACCTGGACGTTGCATTTGCTGGAAACCGCAAAGTCGTGCGAGTTCGGATCGCGTGCGGCCACCCAGATCGGCGGATAAGGCTTTTGCAGCGGCTTGGGCGACGAGGTGGTTGAAGGAAACGACCAGAACTCGCCGGCGACTTCGAAATCACCATCCCAAAGGCCCCGGATCGCCGGCACCATCTCGCGCATACGCTGCCCGGCGACCCAGGCCTCGAGGCCTGGGAAAAGTCGCTGGTATTCGTAAGCGTAGGCGCCGCGCGCAATGCCGATGTCGAGACGGCCGCCGGTGACGACGTCGGCCATCGCTGCTTCGCCGGCAAGCTTGATCGGGTGCCAGAACGGCGCGACGATGGTTCCTGTTCCGAGCCGGATGCGCCTGGTTTTGGCGGCGAGCCAGGCGATGTTGATGAACGGGTTCGGCGAGATGGTGAATTCCATCCCGTGATGCTCGCCGATCCAGGCAGTCTCGAACCCTGCCTCTTCGGCCTGGACAACCAGGTCCTCCAGCTCGCCGACAAGCTCGGAATGCGGCTTGGCCGGATCCGATCGCTCCATGTGGACGAAAAGCGAAAATTTCATCGGCTTCACCCGCGGCCGGAAAGAGAAATTTGAGAAGGCGAGGACTTGGCGAGCGGCCGGACTTCGCCTTCGACCTCGTTGCCGACATAGACGCCGAATGCATCTTCCGTGCGTTCGCGCGCATAGCGGGCAAGCATCGAACGCACCGCGGGATCGGCGATCTCCAGATCGGCGATCTGCTCGATGTCGACAAGCCGCATCTGGCGATCGTCGGAATAGGACCCCTCGGCCGTTCCGCGATAATAAACATGCGTGCGCCAGGGTTCGGCGGCATCGTCCCACACCGCGAAAAGGAAGCCGAGCTGGGCGTCTATGGCCCTGGCGGCAAGGCGCCCCTTGAGGCTGCGCGCATCGTTGGGCGTGCCCAGTCCGCGCCCCGCAGGCAATTCATGAAACCCGTCGGCCGTTGCGAAGAACAGCACACGGCCCTCGTTCTCGAGAATGGCGCCGACCTCCGTATTGGGGGGCGCCGCCGCCAGCGCCTCCTGGCTGAGGCCGGGCGTGACGTAGGTGCCTCTGCAATAACCGAGGGGCTGGGCTCCGTTGTGGCTGAAGTCGTGGACGCGGCCGATGAGGATCGAGTGATCGCCAGCATCGACCAGCTGCTCCATGCCGCAATCGAACACCGCAACGGAGCCGTCGATCAGCGGATTGCCGGTCCGGCCCGGCTGCCAGGCCACGGCCGCGAACTTGTCCGCTGCTTTGGAAGCGAAGATGCCGGAATGGGCCTTCTGGTCCTCCGACAGGATGTTGATGGCGAAACCTCTCGATGTCGAAAAAGCACTGTGCCCCAGGGCCCTCTTGGCGATGCAGACAAGCACCAGCGGCGGCTCGAGCGAGACCGAGGTGAAGGAGTTGGCGGTGAAGCCGCGCGGTTCGCCTTCCGCTCCGATCGTTGTGACGATGGTGACACCGGTCAGGAACGAGCCGAGCGCGCGCCGGAATTCGCCGCTGTCAAAGACTGCATCCGTCTCCGGCTTCACGCCAGCGTCTCCTGCCGTGTCGAGAAAATCCATGATGTGTTTGGTCACTTTTTCAGGTGAAGCCATTGCCATCATATGCCTTTCTCCATTGAGCACGAGGCATTGGCCGTGCGGCGCAAGCCTCGCCATCGCCGCCGACATGGCCGGGGTCGAATTGCTGTCCTGCGACCCGGTCATGAACAGGGCCGGCGCGGCAAGACCGGGGAGAGCATCAGCATGCTCGGCATCGGCATGGGCAAAGAGGCGATAGGTGCGCGCGTAGCCTTCGGGGTCGACCCTTTCAAGGGCGGCGCGCGCGGTAGAGGCCGCCCCGATAAGATTCGCCGGCAGCGGGTCGCCGAACCAGCGGGCAAGCGTAGCCGCAATGGCGGAAGGGTTGCCATGGGTGCCGAGCGCGGCCGCACGCTCGCGTACGGCCTGCGCCAAGGCCGCGGGGCGGCGGAATACCGCATTGAGACAGACGATGGAGCGAACGCGCGATGGGGTGCGAAGGGCGATCTCCAGAGCGACCAGCGCGCCCATCGAATGGCCAACGATCGACACCGACGCCACGCCGAGATGGTCGAGAAGGCGAACCGCCTGATCGGCGAAATCCGACAGGCTGGCTTCTTCCGGCGGCAGCGGTGAAACGCCGTGGCCGAGCATGTCGATGGCGATCAGGTCATGATGGTGTTTCATCGCCACGATCTGATCGTGCCAGATTGCGGCGTTCATGCCGACACCGTGAATGAGCAGAACCGGCGCGCCGGAGCCGGCGCGGATGAAGCCGGTGCCGTCCGGAGCCGTGTTCCGGACCCATGCGGTGGCAGCGACGTCAGCCATGCAGGTCTCCGACCTCCTTGAGGTCCTGATAGCGGTCGCCGATACGATGGTGCGGGCGGCCGCCAATCGAAGCGCCAAGCGCCACCACCAGCTCGTCGGGCGCGGGCGCGTCGCCGATCTGGAAATGTATGGTCAGATAGTGGGAGCGGCGGCCTTCGTCGTTCTTGTCCATCAGCGGGATCATGATCGGGGTGTTCGGCCCTCCGCGCAGATTGGTGAAGGCGAGATAGGTCTTGGCGCCGACCGCGCGACGGTAATGGTTGCCGAAATGCAGCGTATGGATCAGCGCCGATGCATGCTCGATCTCGCCCGCCGTGCCGCAGACCGCGGCCTTGCCGTAGCCCTCTATCGCCTCGCCGGAACCGGCAACGGCGATAATCTCGCGGGTCAGCAGTTCACCGAGGACGGGAGCAATGGCGCGGATCTCCGGCGACAGGTCGTCGGTGAAACCGCGGCCGGCCCAAGGATTTGTCAGCACAGCGGCGACACCGATCAGACGCAGCGGTTTTGGGGCTTCCTTGCCGCCCTCGATTAGCGTGTTCTCGATGTAGGTGACGATCTTTCGAATGGCTGGTTTCATGAAAGTCCTCGGTCGCCGCGGCGCTGTGCAACGCCGAAATCTTTACATCATCTTATGGTATACCATACTATGGAGCACCAGAAGCCTTGTCAATCGGCTATGGAATCTGTTTTGTGGCCGGATCGGGGTAGGGAGAGAAAATGTCAGGCGATACGCTGCGGATCGACCGCTCTGCCAAGACGCTGAGGACGCTGGCGCTGGAGCGCATGCGTGAGGCGATCATGGGCTTCCATTTCCAGCCTGGCGAAAGGCTGGTCGAGCGGCCGCTATGCGATCAGCTCGGGGTAAGCCGTTCCGTCGTGCGCGAGGTGCTGCGGCAGCTGGAGGCGGAAGGCCTGGTGCAGATGATACCGGGCCACGGACCCGCCGTGGCCAAGCCGGATCTCGGCCGCACCGACGAAATCTATGAATTGCGGGCGCTGCTCGAGGGCATCGCGGCGCGGGCTTGCGCCCTGACAGCCACGGACGCGCAGATCGCCTCGCTCGATGCCGCCTTGACTAACCTGCTTGAGGCGTGGGCGTCCGGTGCGCCTGTCGAGGTGATGCGGGCAACGACCAAGTTCTACGAAACGCTGTTCGAGGCGGCGGACAAGCGCATTGCCTGGGAAATCGTGACGGGGCTGAATGTCCGCATCAACCAGCTCCGCTCAATGACGATCGCGTCGGAGAACCGCCGCGAGCCGGCGATCGCCGAAATGACCGAAATCATGGATGCAATCCGCTCGCGCAAGCCGGACGAGGCGGAGGAGGCGGCGCGGCGGCATGTCGAATCCGCGTGGCAGATCGCCCGCAACACGCTTCGCCTTGGCTGACTGGTATGCCGCCGGCGGTCCATCGTTCCACGGCAGGCATCTAACTGGTGCGTACAGTGACATGTGTGACATGCCAATTTGCTTTCAGTTGCGGCGGCAAAATCGTATATCGGGTCAGTTAGGTGTGCGCATCTTTCGAACGGACTGAGACAGAAAAGTAGTAAAATGAACATGTTACGCCACAAAGTTGCCGTGGCGCCGATGATGGATTGGACGGACCGGCACTGCCGGTTCTTCCATCGCCAGCTGACGCGCGAGGCGCTGCTCTATACCGAGATGGTGGTGGCCGATGCGGTCATCCACGGCGCACGCGAGCGGCTGCTTGGCTTCGACGACAACGAACATCCGTTGGCGCTGCAACTCGGCGGCGCCGATCCGGGAAAGCTGGCCGAGGCGGCGCGCATCGGCGAAGCCTTCGGCTATGATGAAATCAACCTCAATGTCGGCTGCCCGTCCGACCGCGTCCAGTCGGGCACCTTCGGCGCGTGCCTGATGAAGACGCCCGTGCTCGTCGCGGATTGCGTCGCCGCAATGAAGGCGGCGGTGAAAATACCGGTCACCGTCAAGTGCCGCATCGGCGTCGATGAGCAGGATCCGGAACCGGCACTCGATGCGTTGGCCGATGGTGTTTTCGCGGCCGGCGCCGACGCGCTGTGGGTGCACGCCCGCAAGGCCTGGCTGGAAGGACTGAGCCCAAAGGAAAATCGCGACATCCCGCCGCTCGACTATGGCCGCGTCTATCGGCTGAAAGCCAGAAAACAAAACAAATTCATCGGCATCAATGGCGGTATTCAATCTCTCGCAGAGGCGCTGACGCATCTCGACCATGTCGATGGCGCCATGCTCGGCCGCGCCGCCTATCACACGCCAGGGATACTCACCGGCATCGATGCCGCGTTTTACGGCAGCACAGCTGAGTCGTTCGATTTTGTCGCACTGATCGATGCCATGGCGGATTACGCGTCACGCCATATCGAGCAGGGCGGACGCCTCGGGCATGTCACCCGGCACATGGTCGGGCTGTTTCACGGCCTGCCCGGTGCACGCCGCTATCGGCAGATCCTGTCCACCGATGCGACAAGGCCGGGTGCCGGACCGCAGGTGCTCAAGGCGGCTTTTGCAGAGGTCGATTTCGGCCGGACCGCAGAGGCGGCCTGAGGAAAAACTCAATCCCGCAAAATCATGCGATCGCCACGTACGTCGAAGCCCGATAGCGAGCCGATGAAATTCATGCCGAGCAGGCTCTGGCCGAGCGTGCCGGGTGCGGCGATCATGATGGGCATGTCCTTGCGCACGATGCCGCCGATCGACAGTTCGTCGGTTCGCACCGCCGCCGCGCGTGTCATGCCGTTGGCGGTAGAGATTGGTATGGTGAAGCGGAGAGCCGCCGAATTGAACCCGACCGCCAGCGCGTCCTCGGCGGTCAGAACGGTGCTGGTCGCGCCGGTATCGACAACCGTCAGGATCGGCGTGCCGTTGATCGTGACGCGCGCTTCGAAATGGCCGCTGCCGGCCTTGTCCAGGGTGACGGTGGCATGGCCTTCTTCCACGCCCAGCGCCAGCGGACTGCCGGGAACAAGGCCGGCGGTGACGCGGCTGGCGAAATCCTGCAACTCATAGCGGTACTGATAGCCGGCAATCAGCGCCAGCACGATGGCACCCCAGGCGCCGAGGCTGCGGGCCATGGTGCCTAACGGTCTGCCCGATCTGAGCAGGCCGGCGCCGACGAGCGCCGCTAAAGCGCCAAGCCAGATCAGCTGGCTGAAATCGTAATTCTCAATGCCGAATGTACTGCCGGCGGAATCGTTGAGCATGAGCAGGAGTACACCTGCCCCGATCGCGACGATCAGAATCCACAATAGTCGGTTCATCTCTGCGGCCAGTTCACGAGAGGGCGTCGCGTTCGCGTGCCATGCGGCTGCGACGGGTTTCCCGGCGGGGGCGTCGCTCGACCGTTTCCAGCCTTGCCGGCAGCTCGGCCATGACGCTGCGGCGGGTTTGCGGGGTCATGTCGATCCAGGCGGCGATTTCCGCGCGCGTGCGCCCGCAACCGAAACAGAAGCCGGTTTTCATATCGATCGAGCAGACCAGGATGCACGGGGATTCAATGGCCGTCATAAGGATTTCCTTGGCTAGCCTCCACATGGTGCAACGACAAAGTCAATACAAGCCCTCCGGGAAGCGCCGCCAACGGGTGCTTTCGCGTCAATACCTCGAAGTTGTACCAGGCCTGGAGCTTGTGCCGGCTTGAGGTTGTGCCGGCTGGCCAAGGCGGCTATGCCGCTCACCAATTCACACGGACGATCGCCATCGACATGACCAGCGCGCTGCCTTTCGACGATTTTCGCGACCTCCTGGTGAGCCTGCCGCCGGGAGATATGGCGGCCAAGGCCCGCGTGCGCCAGTTGTTTGCCAAGGCAGACAAGCCCAAAGGCTCGCTTGGCCGCATCGAGGACATCGCCGCCTGGCTTGCCGGGTGGAGCGGCCGCGCGCCGCCGGCGGTGACGCGGCCATTGGTGGCGATCTTTGCCGGCAATCATGGCGTCACCCGCCACGGCATTTCACCGCGCCCGGCCGCCGCCACGGCAAATGCAGTCGAGCTCTGCGCCGCCGGCGGTGCAGCAATCAACCAGATCTGCATCGCCAACGATCTCGGCTTGAAGGTGTTCGATCTGGCTCTGCACATCCCGACAACCGACATTACCGAGGATGCGGCACTGGACGAGCGCGGTTGTGCCGCTACCATGGCCTTCGGCATGGAAGCGATTGCCGGCGGCACCGACCTGCTTTGCCTTGGCGACCTCGGCGTCGGCAATTCGACTGTCGCCGCGGCCCTTTGCACGGCACTGTTCGGCGGCACCGGCGCCGACTGGATCGGCCCTGGATCAGGGGCAGACGCGGCGATGCAGAGGCGCAAGGCGGAGGTGGTCGATGCCGCGGTCGCGTTTCACGGCGCGAGCCTCAAGGACCCGCTGGAAGCGCTGCGCCGGGTCGGCGGGCGGGAATTCGCCGCGATCTGCGGCGCCATTCTGGCGGCGCGGATGCAGAAGATCCCGGTGCTGCTCGATGGGTTTGCGGTGACTGCCGCCGCTGGTGTCCTACATGCCGCCAACCCCGCCGCGCTCGATCATTGTCTCCTCGCAAGCCTGTCGCCGGAGCCTGGTCATGCCAAGGCCGCCGAGCGCCTCGGCCTTCGCCCGCTGCTCGATCTGGGCGTCAGTCAAGGCGAGGCGGTAGGGGCGGCTCTTGCCGCCGGCCTGATCAAGGCGGCCGCGCTGACCAGCTCCGGCATGGCAGCGGCGGTCCGCGGTTGAGCATTCAGCGCCGGCGCGAGGCCACCGCCTTGGTCGGCAGCGCCGGCAGTTCCTCCATCACCCGGCTCAGCGGGAAGATGGCGATCGCCTCGGTGCCTTCGCGCAGCCTGGAATGGAGCTGGAATTCGCCGCCATGCATGGCCAGCAAGCCTTGCACGATCGGCAGGCCAAGCCCGGTGCCCTGTTCGGCGCTCTTGATGGCGATCGAGCCCTGGCCGAAGGCCGAAAGCACGATCGGAATCTCGTCTTCCGGTATGCCCGGCCCATTGTCCTTGACGGAGAGATATTGCCCGCCGCCCGCCGTCCAGCCGACGCGCACGCGGATTTCGCCGCCGGTGGCGGTGAACTTTATGGCATTGGACAACAGGTTGAGCGCAATCTGCCGCACCGCGCGTTCGTCGGCGAACAAGCGCGGCAAGGCGTTTTCGAAATCCTGGACGATGCGGATGTCCTTGTTGCGCGCCTTCAGCTCCATCATGTGGCAGCAATCCTCGACGACTGAGAGCAGCATCATCGGCTCCTCGTTGAGCTGGTAGCGGCCCGCTTCGATGCGCGACAAATCGAGAATTTCGTTGATCAGGTCGAGCAGATGCTGTCCGGAGTCGTGCACGTCACGGGCATAGTCGCGATAGGTCGGGTTGCTCATCGGGCCGAGCACCTCGTTGGCCATCACTTCGGAAAAGCCGAGAATGGCATTGAGCGGTGTGCGCAGTTCGTGGCTCATCGAGGCCAGGAAACGCGATTTCGCCAGATTGGCGTCTTCCGCCCGCCGCCGTGCCTCGTCCGACATCGATTTCGCCGTCTCCAGTTCGGCAATCAGCGCATCCTTTTCGGAGCGGAACGACAGCAGCATCAGCGAGGAACGGTTGAGCTGGCGCGCTACATAGGCGAAGAAAGGCAACGAGGAGATCAGCAAGCCTGCCATGATCGCCTCGACCGGCATCCATAATTTCGCACTGGCATAAGCATAGATGGCGACCGGGAGGGCGAAGGTCGCCAACAGCGCACCGCGCAGGGACGAGGCCAGGATCGCGGTTGCCGACATGGCGAGCAGCAGCACCACCGCCTTGGCGACCTGGAACTGATCCATTTGGCAAGCTTCGCAGCCGAGCCATGCGAACCAGGCCCAGCCAAGCCCGCACAGAAAATGGCCGATCAGGAAATCCCTATGCGTTTCCAGCGGGTTGAGCTCGGACGCTTGAGTGACGCGTCTGGCCATGAATGCAACGATGGTATAGCAGATGAATGTGAACAGCGCCCAGACGCCGATCTCCTTGCCGATGCCCGCGAACAAGCCTGCCGCGGCCGTTGCCAGGATGAGCAGCGGAATGACGATCACGCCGCCGGTCATCGAAAGCGCGTGGAGCTTCAACAGCTCGCGGTCGAAGTCGGGATTTCCGGCTTGCTGCGAAAGACGGTCGCGCGTCTTGCGCACCGCGCGCGCGACATCGCTGTTGCGATGGCGTTTCCTGCGGTCCACAATAAACTTGTCTGCCATGGTCGAGCGTTGCAGGGGCATGAAGTCTTCAATTTACGCGGGCAGCAATTTCAATCGTTAAGCTACGTTCGAATGATTAACCAACGGTTTGCCATATGAGCCGTTCGTGGTCGCAATGGCCTCGCCAGCGATACTATGCGCCACGTCCGCGAAGCCTGTGGCGCCGACTGATGGACTATGGGCTGACACTCATCGTGCTCGGCCTGGCGATCCTCCTGGCGGCGCGCCTCGACCGGATCGAGACGCGCAAGACGGAGGGCGCGGCCACCGTCAATGACGGCGATAGCATCACGCTCGGCGGCGAGCGTATCCGCATGCGTGGCATCGACGCGCCGGAATATTCGCAAATCTGCCGCAAGGACGGTGCCGACTATCCTTGCGGCAAGCTCGCGCGGCAGTCCCTGGTGCGGTTGATCGCCGGCAAAGCCGTCTCCTGCAGCGGCTGGCAGCGCGACCGCTACGGCAGGCTGCTCGGCGACTGCAAGGCCGGCGGCAAGGATCTCAACCGCGCGCAGGTCGAGGCCGGCTGGGCGGTCGCCTTTGGCGATTTCGAGACCGAGGAAGCTGCTGCGCGCGCGGGCAAAGCCGGCATCTGGGCCGGAACTTTCGACGAGCCGAAGAACTGGCGCGAGAGCCACGGCCATGAGCTGGTTGAAAGAAAGCACGGTACCTTGGCGTCGATCGGCGACGCCTTGCGCGAAATTTTTCGCTTCTGGTGAGCTGTGCCTATAGTTCGTCGAGACGGACGAGGAGGATAGAGATGAAGCTGTTCGACGGCGGGCGTGCGCCCAATCCACGCCGGGTTCGGATTTTTCTGGCCGAAAAGGGACTTCAGGTTCCGCTGGTGCCCGTCGACATGGGCGCGCTGGAGCACAAAGAGCAGCCGGTCAGCTCGCGCAATCCGCTGAAGCGTCTACCGGTGCTCGAGCTCGACGACGGCACTGTCATCACCGAATCCGTCGCAATCTGTCGTTACTTCGAGGAACTGCACCCCGAGCCGGCTTTGTTCGGGCGTGGCGCGCTCGGCAAGGCGATCGTCGAGATGTGGCAAAGACGTGTGGAGTTCAATCTGTTCGGCTGCGTCGCTGCGGCGTTCCGGCACATCCACCCCGCAATGAGGGAATGGGAGATCCCGCAAATCCCCGAATGGGGCGAGGCCAACAAGCCGAAGGCGATCGAATTCCTGAGATTTCTGGACACTGAGCTCGCCGGCAGGGAATTCGTCGCCGGCGATGCCTATTCGATCGCCGACATCACCGGGCTGGTCGCCATCGACTTCATGAAGCCGGCTCGCATCAAGGTACCCGAAGAGTGCACGAACGTGCTGCGCTGGCATCGGGAAATCTCCAGCCGGCCGAGTGCCGCCGCCTGACAACGAGTTCCGAATGAGCGAAGAGCTGGAAGCCTTGGCGGCGAGGGTACGCGCCTGCCGCACCTGCGTCGATAACCCGGCCGGCAGGCCGTTGCCGCACCAGCCGCGTCCGGTGCTCAGGCCATCGTCGAGTGCGCGTATCCTGATCGCCAGCCAGGCGCCGGGTACCAAGGTTCACATTACAGGGATGCCGTTCACCGACGCCTCCGGCGACCGGCTGCGAAGCTGGCTGGGCGTCGGCAGCGAGGAATTCTATGACACGGACAAGTTTGCCATCGTGCCGATGGGCTTTTGCTTTCCCGGTCAGGACGCCAGGGGCGCCGACCTGCCGCCGCGCCGCGAATGTGCGCCGGCCTGGCGCACATCGCTGATGGCGCTGATGCCGCAAGTCGATATGGTGCTGACGATCGGCATCTACGCGCAAAGCTGGCATATGGGCGCGGCGCGCCGTCCCTCGCTGACGGAAACGGTCATGGATTGGCGTGCCATCTGGGCGGCGGCAACCGACCCGAAAGTCCTGCCGCTGCCGCACCCGTCCTGGCGCAACACCGGCTGGCTGAAGCGCAATCCATGGTTTGAAATGGATTTGCTGCCCTTTCTGAGATCGGAAATCCGCTATCGCCTCGGCTAGGCATTCAGCAAGAAATCACTCGCTTTCGCACTATGCGGCAGAATTTCTTTCTTGTAATAGGCTCGAGCAAGAGGGATTATGGTAATCCATTCCTCGAAGCGCGTCGCGCATGAGGGGACGCGCGTTAAATTCTTGTTTTTATGCATGTCGTTGTGCCAAGGCCGCTGCGCACTTGGACGACTTGCATCAGGGGAGCACCCAATGGACCGCCTTGATAGAAAAATTCTCCGCCTCCTGCAGGAGGATGCGACGCTTGCAGTCGCCGACGTCGCCAAGAAGGTCGGCCTGTCGACGACGCCGTGCTGGCGGCGCATCCAGAAGCTCGAGGAAGAGGGCGTCATCAAGCGGCGCGTCGCCATCCTCGATCATGAAAAGGTCAACGTGCGGGTAACGGTGTTCGTCTCGATCCGCACCAATTCGCACAGCCATGAATGGCTGCGGCGCTTTTCGGAGGTCATCCAGGAATTCCCGGAAGTGGTCGAATTCTATCGCATGAGCGGCGACGTCGACTATCTCTTGCGCGTCGTGGTGCCCGATATCGCCGCCTACGACGCCTTCTACAAGCGGCTGATCGCCAAGATCGAGATCCGCGACGTGTCGTCTTCCTTCGCCATGGAGCAGATCAAATACACGACCGAGATGCCGCTGGATTACATGATGCTCGACAAGGAGTCCGGCGCCAACGCCGCCTGAGATTTTTCTGTTTAGTTCTTCTTTTTGTTGAGGAAACTCCAGGGCGAGTTGACCGGCAGCGTGATCGTGTCCGGCACGGCGTCGACGTTAACCACCTCGGCCTTGCGCACGGTGTAGCCCGACTGGATGACACTGACGCCGTCGAGGATGAAAAGCTGGCTCTTCTCCATGCCCGGCCATAATGCGCCGGTCACCGAAACCGGCTGGTAGGCCTCGGACATCCTGTAAGGCTGTGCAGGCGTGACGAGGACGATCTGGTTGGGCGGCGGCGTCGGCATGTGGCTGCAGGCTCCCGTCCACGGCACCAGCAGGAATTGGTAGACGAGATCACCATCGCGGTCGACCGGCAGCGCATAGCCTGCGAGTTGCACGGTCTTGTCCTGCAAGTCGAGTGAGAGCGTCTCGCCACGATCCGGCATTTTGGCCGCGATCATCGGCAGTCCGACGCTTTCGGCGGCTGCCTGGGTCGCCGGGCGCAGATCCTTCCAGAAAATGTGCATGGTCCCAGTGGAAGCGCTTGCCGCGATCGCGGACGCCAACAAGGCAGTTGCCATGATCGTGCCTGATTTAAAACGGTTGCTCATCGCTGCTCCGCCGTTGAGCCTTGATCTGCGGACATCAAGTAAAGCTGCCGCTGCCTCACAGGTCAACGCTCAAGCCGCATCACATGCCGGCGCGAGCCGGTCATGCCGATCTCGCGAAAGCCGCGGGCGACGAACATGTCGCGAAAACCCATGAAGCTGTAGCTCGGCGAAGCCTGGTCGACGGGATAGGCTTCGATCGTCCTGGCGCCTTTGGCAAAGGCGTGATCGATGACCGCGTCGAGCAATGCGCTTGCCAGCCCGCCGCCGCGCAACGCTCTCGGCACAAAGAAGCAGACGATCGACCAGATGCCCATCTCGCTATCGTCCTGCTGCCGTGACAGCTTGCGGTAGGTCTCGCGCGGCG
The DNA here is from genome assembly GCF_040318885.1 of Mesorhizobium sp. M0998. Classification (NCBI taxonomy): domain Bacteria; kingdom Pseudomonadati; phylum Pseudomonadota; class Alphaproteobacteria; order Hyphomicrobiales; family Phyllobacteriaceae; genus Mesorhizobium; species Mesorhizobium sp. M0998. The sequence goes on along the minus strand of NZ_JAMYND010000017.1, from coordinate 101,697 downwards.
CAATCGAGCACCAGCCGACGGTCCGGCCATCGATCTGGGCGACAATGCCGACCGGCGTGCCGGCGTCGATCAGCGTCATCATCGCGCGTTTCTTCTCGTCGTTCTCGACATGCTCGCGGCGGTCGAGATTGCGCCAAGCCATACACCAGCAGTATTTCGGCCCGCCGGGTTGCTCGAACAGGTTTTCGAAATCGGCGCGCGTCGATTGCTTCACCTCCGTGAAGCGCACTTCGCTCAGGTCAAGCTTTTCTGGCGGCGAGCCGCTCGAGCGTCTTGGCATCGGAAAGTTCCTTCACGGCGTCCTTGCCGATCCAGCGTGCGGTCCTGTCTGTCGAGGCCGCCAGTTTTAGCGCCACGGCAAGGGCAGGGCCGTGCAAATTCATCGATCGCTTGCCGATCGAACGAAGCGCCCAGTTCACGGCCTTCTTCACAAAATTGCGGGCGTCGGTCGCATGCGCTTCGATGATCGGCAAGAATTCGAGGAAGGTCGTCTCGGGTTCCTTCTTCCGGTGGACCACCGACCAGGCCATCATCGCAAAAGCCGTGCGTCGAACGAATTCCCGTTCGTCGACCGCGAATTCGGCGATCAATTCCTTCCAGCAATCCGTGTCGACAAAGAGATCGGAGACCCCGTCGACGATATCCCACGAGTCGAAAGTCGCCGCCCATCGTCTTGCATCCGCGGCGGAGAACCGCTCCGGATCGGCTGTCACGGAAGCGATGAACTGCGCCTCCATGATGCCTGTCTGCCAAAGCTCAAAGGCACGCTCGTGGTTGCGCTTGATTTTCTTGGCAATCTGCCGCTGCACGCCATGCGAGATACCGAGCGCACGTTCGATCTTGATGCCGTAGCGCAGCATGCCAAGCCGATTTTCCTCCGAGGCGATCGAGCGCAGATGAGCAACGATTTCATCGGCGCTGGATTGAGGCGAAAGCTCGGCCACGGTGAAGTCCTATTTCTCCAGCCGCGCCAGCAGCGAGGACGTGTCCCAGCGCTTGCCGCCCATCGCCTGCACGTCCTTGTAGAACTGGTCGACAAGTGCCGTCACCGGCAGTTTGGCGCCGTTGCGGTCGGCCTCGGCGAGGCAGATGCCAAGATCCTTGCGCATCCAGTCGACGGCGAAGCCGAAATCATATTTGCCGGCATTCATCGTCTTGTGCCGGTTCTCCATCTGCCAGGAACCGGCCGCACCCTTGGAAATCACCTCGATGACCTTTTCGATGTCGAGCCCTGCCTTCTTGCCGAAATGGATGCCCTCGGCCAGGCCCTGAACGAGGCCGGCGATGCAGATCTGGTTGATCATCTTGGTGAGCTGGCCAGCCCCGGCCGGTCCCATCAATCCGACCATGCGGGCATAAGCATCTATGACTGGCTTGGCCCTGTCGAAGGCGTCGGGCTCGCCGCCGACCATCACGGTCAGCATGCCGTTCTCGGCGCCTGCCTGGCCGCCGGAGACCGGGGCGTCGAGGAACGCAAATCCGAGCGCTTCCGACTGCTGCGCCAGTTCGCGCGCGACCTCCGCCGATGCGGTGGTATTGTCGATGAAGATGGCGCCTTTCCTCATGGAGCTGAACGCGCCTGCGGCGCCGGTCGTCACCGAACGCAGATCGTCGTCATTGCCGACGCAGGAAAAGACAAAGTCCTTTCCCTCGGACGCCTCTGCCGGCGTTGCAGCGAGGCTGCCGCCATGCTGGGCAACCCACTGCTCGGCCTTGGCGCTGGTGCGATTGTAGACGGTGACATCGTAACCGCCCTTGTTCTTGAGATGTCCGGCCATCGGATAACCCATGACGCCAAGACCAAGAAATGCCACCGAAGCCATGTTTTCGAATCCCTTAGAAGCCTGCTTTGCGGTCTTCTTACCGGATCAGGCAAGGCGATGGGAGTCAGCGGTGCAGGTGGATGGTGATGCGCCGTTCGATCCATTCGACCGCGTGACGCAGGATCTCGACAATGATCAGATAGATGATCGCCGCCCATATAAAGGACTGGAAGTCGAAAGTGCGCGCATAGGTGAGCTTCGTGATGCCCATCAGATCATAGACGGTGATGATGGCGACGATCGCCGAGCCCTTGATCATCAGGATGATCTCGTTGCCATACGGGCGGAGCGCCACGATCAGCGCCTGCGGCAGGATAATTTTCCGTAGGATTTGCACTTTGTGCAGGCCGAGCGAGGCGGCACCTTCCCATTGACCCCTCGGTACGCTCTCGATCGCGCCACGCAAAATCTCGGCCTGGTACGCGGCCGTATTCAGCGAAAAGGCGAAGATCGCGCAGTTGAACGCCTCGCGGAAGAAACCCCACAGGCCGACCATCTCGAGTTCCGGCCGGAAGGAGCCCAATCCGTAGTAGACCAGGAAGGTCTGCGCCAACAGCGGCGTGCCGCGAAAAAAATAGACATAGGCATAGGCAAACCCCGAGAGGATCGGGTTCTTCGACATACGTGCATAGGCGATCGGCACCGACAGGATCGCGCCAAGCACAATCGAGATGGCAACCAGCAACAGGGTGATGCCGAGGCCGGATATGTAGCCGGGTGCATATTTCTGGAAGAACTCCGGGTTCCACGCAGCGACCAGGTAGACGACCATGCCGATGCCGAGAGCGATCCACAGGCCGACCAGGACATGGCCGAGGATGCGTTGGCGCGACCAGCCGCGTGCGGGCGGCGGCGGCCGGTCGACCTTCAGCGTGTCGGTGGCCAGGCTCATCTTTTGACCTCGCTGCCGCCGACCGCTCGTTCGATCGCATTGATGCCGAAGGAGGAGACGATCGCCAGCAGGAGATAGATCAGGCCGGCAAAACCGTAAAACAGGAAGGCATGCTTGGTGACGCGAGCGGCAACCCCGCTCTGCCGGAGGATCTCGTTGAGCCCGACGGCCGAGACGAGCGCGGTGTCCTTGAGCAGGATAAGCCAGAGATTGGCAAGTCCGGGCAACGCGATGCGGATCAACTGCGGCAACACGATCAGCCGCATCGTCTGGCCGCTGGACAGGCCAACCGAATAGCCTCCCTCATATTGCCCTTTTGGAATGGCGCGGAATGCGGATAAAAACACCTCGCTGGAATAAGAGGAGAAAATGAAGCACAGCGCGATCATGCCGGCGACGAAGCTGTTGACGTCGGCGGAGGTGCCAGGGCTCACCAGCCGGACAATGTACTGCAGGATCAATGGGATGCCGAAGAAGATGAGAAATAGGGTGAGCAGCTCGGGTATTCCGCGAAAAATCGTGGTGTAGATGTTCCCGGCCAGTCTCAGCGACGGCTCTTCCGATTGTTTGGCCAGCGCCACGAAAAAGCCGAGCGTCAGCCCGAAAGGCAGAGTGGCCAGCGCAAGACATACCGTGACAAATACACCCGCGGCGATGTCGTCGAGCCAGCCTTCGGGTCCCCAACTGAGAAGCGTCAGTGCGCTCTGCATCCGCCTGCCTGTTCTCCTTGAGGCTCTTCGAGACCCGTACCGCATCACCCCTCGTGCGCGGCGTCCTTATAAGAACGGCGGGAATCTCCCGCCGTTCACGTCATCCTATGTCGGTCGATCAGGACTCGCCGCCATAAACGTCATATTTGAAGTATTTGTCGTTGATTTCCTTGTACTTTCCGTTTGCGCGGATGGCGTCGATCGCCGCATTGAACTGGTTGACCAGATCGGTCTCGCCCTTGCGCACGGCAATGCCGGCGCCCGGACCGTGGATTTCGATAACCGGCTTGATTGTGCCGACCAGCTTGCAGCAGGCGCCGTCCGGCGAATCCAGCCATTGCTGCAGCACAACGACGTCGTCGTTGGCGGCATCGAGCCGGCCATTGGCCAGATCGAGCTGGTATTCCTGTGCGGTCGGGTACGGCTTGACGGTGCTGTCGGTATAAGTCTTGGTCGAATAGTTGAAATGCGTGGTGGACGCCTGCACGCCGATCGTTTTGCCGGCCAAATCTTCCTTGGTGACACCCTTGATGTCGGTGTCCTTGGGCGCGGCGATCGCCGGCGGCGTATTGTAATATTTGTGGGTGAAGTCGACCTTCTCGGCGCGTTCCGGCGTGATCGACATCGACGCGACGATGGCGTCGAACTTGCCTGCCTGAAGGGCTGGAATGATGCCGTCCCAGTCCTGCGCGACGAAGGTGCACTTCACCTTCATCTCGTCGCAAAGCGCCTTGGCGATGTCGATATCGAAGCCCACGAGTTGGCCGTCGGCGGTGAGGTTGTTGAATGGCGGATACGCTCCCTCGGTGCCGATCCTCAAGGTTTTTTCCTGCGCCTGGGCAACGCCAAGCGTCAGCAGCGCAGCCGAAGCGGCGAGCGCGATACGCAGTGCAATACGCATAATGGTCCTCTCTGTTGGTCCCGGCCGTCGTTCCCGAACGGCTCTGTGGGCGGTGCTTTTGACCGCCCGCTGGCGCGATACTCCCATTCTTTCCCAAGAAAAAGCAACTGCAAAACCGTCGCTTGAGGGAAGGTCATGTTCAGAAAACGGTGACGCTGGGTCAAACGCCTGAATGGAGAGAAAGTGGCCGGAAGCCCCCTGCGGCCGCGATCTCAGCGCGTCAGGCCGGTGGCGCGCTCGATGAAGTCAGCTATCGAATTCGTGTCGTCGAGATCGAAGGCCGGCAGGTCTTCGCCGACAATGTGGAAGTCGGACGCGATGGCGACAATGTGTGGATCGCCTGCCGAGAGCGGTGTCCGGTCCTTGGCCTCGAGCCGTCGCGTCTCGATTTTCTTGTGCGCCTCGCGCTTGTAACCCTCGACCAGCACGATATCGGAGGGTGCCAGCCGTGACAGGATCGCGTCCAGCGTCGGCTCGTCCTCGCCGCGCAATTCGTGCATCAGCGCCCAGCGCCTGCCCGACACGACCGCGACCTCCACTGCTCCCGCCTGCCGGTGGCGAAAGCTGTCCGCTCCGGGTTTGTCGATGTCGAAATCATGATGGGCGTGTTTTATCGTCGACACTTTCCAGCCGCGCCGGACGAGCTCGGCCACCAGCTTTTCGGTCAATGTCGTCTTGCCGGAGTTCTTCCAGCCGGTGATGCCGAAGATACGTCTTTTCATGGTTCGATGCTCTGCAACAGATGCGCGGCCTGGGCAAGGTCGTCGGGAGTGTTGATGTTGAAGAACGGATCGACCTCGGCCCCGCCCGATTTCAGGATGGGAAATTCCACCTCGACAAAACCGTGCCGGTCGATGAACGCCGCAACGCGCCGGTTGTCTTCCTCGACGAGAAATTGTCGCAAGGCCTGATCTAACCCTAGCGGCCAGAGTGCAAAGGTCGGATGCCGTTTGCCGCCGGAACAAGCAACGGCGATCGAGCCGGAGCGCGCATAGGCTGCCGCGAGCAGCCGCTCGACCATATCCCTCGGCAGGAAAGGCGTATCGCCGGCAGCCGTGACCAGCGCCTGGCAGGTCGTGTCGGAAGCCCATTTGAGGCCGGTCAGGATCCCGGCAAGCGGCCCGGCATAACCTTTGACGGTGTCGGCAAGCACCGGAAGCCCCGTCGCGGCAAACCGTGTCGGATCGCCATTGGCGTTTAGCGCAAGCGGTCCGACCTGCGGGCCAAGGCGCGAAACGACACGGTCGAGCAGGGTACCGTCGCCCAGCGCAAGCAGCGTCTTGTCGCCGCCGCCCATCCGGCTCGACCGGCCGCCGGCCAGAATGATCCCTGCGATATGTCGGCCCATCGTTTGCTGCCTAGACCCAAAATCCAGTTTTCAAATCAGACAGTCGTCGACAGTCACTCTATATGCCGTCCGGCGCCATGTCCGGTCCAGTGCTTTCGGCGGCTGTCTTTCGCCGGCCGACGATCCGTTCGCGGTAGAGTGCATAGAGGCCCGACGCGATGATGATCGTGGCACCGACGATCATCGGCAGATCCGGGACATCGCCGAAGATCGTGAAGCCAAGCAGGATCGACCAGAGCAGGGCGGTGTAGCGGAACGGCGCGATGAAGGAGATATCGCCCACCCGCATCGCCGTGATGATGAAGTGGTAGCCGATGAGCACGAGCACCGCCGCCAGCGCCAGGAACGCCGTGCTTTGTCCCGTCATCGGTGTCCAGCCGCCCATCGGTGAAAGCAATGCCGCGCCCAGAAACGTCATGGCAAGGGCGGTGGCGCTCGACACCAGCAATGTCGGAATTGCCTGCGGTATCCGCTTGGTGGCGAGATCGCGCACCGCACAGCATGCCACGCTGGCCAGCGCCAGCAGAGAAAAGACGCTGAACCCTTCGAAGCCCGGCCGCACGATGATCAGCACGCCGGCAAAACCGACGGCAATAGCCAGCCAGCGCCGCCAGCCGACGCCCTCGTTGAACACAAGTGCTGCGCCCATCGTCACCGCCAGCGGCAGCGCCTGCAGTACGGCGGAGACATTGGCGATCGGAAGATGCGCCAGAGCAACCAGGAACGACACCGTGGCGCCGGCCTCGCCGGCGACGCGCAGCGCAACGGTCGGCTGCAGCATCGAACCTGGCCGGGCAAGCGCGCCGCGTTGCCACGCAAGCAGGCCAACGAAAAGCGAAGCGAAGGCGCCGCGGATCAGCATGACCTGCGCCATGTTCATCGATTCCGACGAGAATTTGGTGATAGCGTCGTTGAGGGTGAAACCAGCCATGGCCACCATCATGAACAACGCGCCGCGCAGGTTTGGCGAAAGAGGCAAGGCGATTACCGGGTGAGTCCTGCAGCAAGCGTCTAGCAGGCACCCGCAAAACAGCAACGTCAAAGGGCTGGACCACAGCCTTTCTATGGCCCGTAACATCTGTCGCGCAAGAGCGGCAGGGCTTATTTGGGCGTCAGTACCTCGGTGCCGTTGCCTTCCTTGCCGGCAATCGTCCACAGGCCACGCAGCGAGCCGTCGTCCTGCACCTTGTAGACGACAAGACCGACCGCCTTGCCCATAACATAACCGGCGGAGAAGGCATCATCGTTGCGCATGCAGATACCGTCCGAGGACGAGCCGCCTGTCTCCCAATGGATCGTGCAGGTCGTCTCGCTGGTCAACGTGATCGTCGCGTCGCCACCATAGGACGACCCATCGAAATTGGTGCCGGCCACGGCATAGGTGCCGCCGATCGACTGAGCCGCCGCAGGCAGGGCCGCGAGGCTGAGCAATGCAAGAGAAAGAATGAGTTTGCGCATATCGTATTCCCCCACTGGGCGAAGAACCGCTCCAGAGCAGAGGCTAGGCCCGAATGGGCTTGCGGTAAATCCGGTGACCGTTTGCGGACGAGACCTTTTCTGGGTGTGGCCCCAAAAAAGGTGCCGTTCTAAAGGATGGATTCGGAGGGCAAATTTATCACACTGCGGCTCGAGGAAAATTTTCGACGAGATCAAATTTGCTCGGCAAAATTCACCAAATTGGTCATTGTAAGCTTCTGATCGTGTTGGGGAGATGGTCCATGATGAATGCACGAGGCAATGCGGACTGGCTTGGAACAGGCAGCAGGCGGCATGTTTCGTCGGCTTTCCGGTTCTCTTCTGCCCTGGCGGGTATCCTCATGGCGATAGCGCCTGCGTTCGCCGAGAACGGCGCTTCGGCGTCGGCAATCGAACGGATGTCCACGCCGGGTCACGAAGCGGATGAGCTCGCTCGCCGCGTCGGGAAATGGTCCGTCGTCAACACGATCTGGCCAACGCCCGGCGCCCAGCCGATCGTGATGACGGGGCTGGTGGCCGAGCGCACGATGATCGGTCCCTTCATGCAGGAGGTGATGCGCCCGGCGCCCGGGTCGGAAATGCCGGACTTCCAGCGGATAGCCTATTTGAGCTATGACCGGGTGGAGGGCCGCTGGAAGTATGTCTCCATGGACACCCGTTTCCCGGCAGGGATCATGCCCGCCTGGAGTTTTGGTGGCGAGGAGGACGGCAAGATTTCACTGCTGTTCCAGCCGCTTGGTTTCGTCGGCTTCGGCCCGGAGGTCGAAGGGCGGTTCACGGCCTCGGATTTCGTCATTTCCAGGGACGGCGACAATCACGAAGTGGCCGAGCAACATTTCCTCCAGGCCAATGGCAGCGGCAAAAAATGGCTTGCCGTACGATATGACTACACGCGCCAACAACCGTGACTCGCTAGCAAAAACAATAGGCTGCCAATAAGTTCTGACATCGCCGGATGCTCACGGTCCCCTGAGGCTGCCGGCGATCGCATCGACGAGCGGGTCGTATTTCGATTTCAGGGCTGGCGGGTAGTCGATCCAGACCGTGCGGATGACACCGTCTTTTCCGAACAGGCGGCGTTCATAGAAGATGTTCCCGCCTTTGATGCCCGACAGCACCGCCCAGTCCTTGCCGGTCTTGCTGTAGGTGATCCTGTAGCCAGGTTCCTTGCCGGCCCTCTCGGCGGAGACGAAGGCTGTCGGGGTGTCATCATCGATGTTGAGGATACCCGAACAGATCAGGCTGGCGCCATCGGCAGTGAGCCATTGTTGTCCATCGCCATTGTCCGGCCCAGGCTGGCGAAGAGTGAAGATTTCATCCGGAAAGGTGCAGATGATACCGAAGCGCTCGTTCGTGTAGGTAAATGGCGCGGCAACTGCCGTGGTCCCCGCCATCACTCCGAAAAACGTCAGGACTGCAAAAAACCGCTGCACGCCTTGCCTCGAAGCCGGTGCCAAGGCGATTATTCTTGCACGAAATCGGCCAAAAATCAGCCGCCGGTGACGCTCATATGCCGCGACACCGACGGACGGTTGGTGCGGCGATCGATGATGAAGTCGTGGCCTTTGGGCTTGCGGCCGATTGCTTCGTCGATGGCATCGGCGACCAGCTCGTTGCCTTCCGACGCACGCAGCGGCGCGCGCAGGTCGGCCGCATCTTCCTGGCCGAGGCACATGTAAAGGGTGCCGGTGCAGGTCAGCCGGACCCGGTTGCAGCTTTCGCAGAAATTATGCGTCATCGGTGTGATGAAGCCCAGCCGCCCGCCGGTCTCGGCGACTTGGACATAGCGGGCCGGGCCACCGGTCTTGTAGGGAATGTCGCTTAGCGTGAACTGGCGTTCGAGAGCCGCGCGCAGCAGCGACAGCGGCAAATACTGGTCGGTGCGGTCGGCATCGATCTCGCCCATCGGCATGGTTTCGATGACCGTCAGATCCATGCCGCGGCCATGCGCCCAGCGCAGCATTTCAGGCAATTCGGCGTCATTGAAGTCCTTCAACGCCACGGCATTGAGCTTTACCTTTAGCCCGGCCGCCTGCGCGGCGTCGATGCCGTCCATGACCTTGTCCAGATTGCCCCAGCGGGTGATCTGGCGGAATTTGTCGGCATCGAGGGTATCGAGCGAGACGTTAATGCGCTTGACGCCGCAGTCGGCGAGCTCGGCGGCAAAGCGGGAAAGCTGCGATCCGTTGGTGGTCAGCGTCAGCTCTTCCAGTGCACCACTCTCGAGATGCCGCGAAAGCTGGCGCACCAGGTGCATGATGTTCTTGCGCACAAGCGGCTCACCGCCGGTGAGGCGGAGCTTGCGCACACCCTTTTCGATGAAGACCGTGCAGAGCCGGTCGAGCTCTTCCAGCGACAGCAGGTCCTTCTTGGGCAGGAACGTCATGTCCTCGGCCATGCAATAGGTGCAGCGGAAATCGCAGCGGTCGGTGACCGACACGCGCAGGTAGGTAATCGTGCGACCGAAAGGATCGATCATATCCATGCGCATGCGCTTTCCGTGGCCGTGAACGGCTTCGTTATATATGGCTATGTGATACGAGCCAACTTGCCATTCAAGATAGAAGCTCGCGATCATCGGTAACATTCCCCAGCCGACAGATCATGTCGGAACTTTCCATGCGGCCTTTTCCCTCGACGCGAAGCGGCGTAGGAAGGGCAGTTCTCCGCAGGATCCACCACCATGACAGCGCCAAAGGAACTCAGGGTCTCGAAGGACCGCAAGCTGCTTTCCGTCACCTTTCCGGGACATCAGCCGTTCGAGTTGCCGGCTGAGCTTCTGCGCGTCGCCTCGCCATCGGCCGAGGTGCAGGGCCATTCGCCCGAACAGCGCGTCACCGTTCCCGGCAAGCGCAATGTAGCGATTCTGAAGATCGAGCCAGTCGGCAATTATGCCGTGCGCATCACCTTCGATGATTTCCACGACACCGGTATCTTCACCTGGAATTACCTGCATACGCTGGGTCATGAGAAGGATGCACGCTGGGCCGCCTATCTCGCCGAACTGGAAGAGAAGGGGCTGAGCCGCGACCGTTGAATGGGATCCCGCAGGACTCTCAGGTCAACGCAGGATCGCCAGTATCTCGCTGGTGTCGTGATAAAACGGCGTGCCTTCGATCAGCCGGTCATCCTCGAAGCGCAAGACTTCGGCAAACGGCTGTTTGATGGTTGCACCATTGGCCCGCGATGTCAGCGAAAGCGAGCAGCTCATGAACACCGTGTCATCGTTTTGGGCGACCTGAAGGTCCTCCACCGCCACGTCGCTCCAGATTTCCCGCATTTTGCGGAAAAGGGCGCCAACGCCGTCGAGGCCGTTCCAGTCACCGGCATAGGGCAGGGAGCGCGGCTCATGCACGACAATCTCGGCATGAAATGCGCCGGCAAGCACATCGAGGCTCTCCGACCCTGATTGCAGGAAACGCATTTCAACATTGAACATGTTTTCAATAAGTTCCATGGCGGTGCGTCGCCGGTCGAGCGGTTTATCCATTTTTGACCTCCGTATCCGTTGGCACGATCATGCAGGTAAAGCGGTTTGCCCTTGTTTGCGTTGCCTCGACACCCGTTTCCTGATGACCGGCAAACGGGCACTTGTCGTGAAAACGTCATCCATCTGGAGTAGCGCCGGCAACGGTTTGGAGACGAAAACATGTCGATAATCACCAGCGTCGAACAACTCGAAGCGCTCTATGGCCTGCCTGGTGAAGCGTCAGTGGTCAAGGAACTCGACCAGCTGATTCGCGAATACGCAGCTATCATCGAGGCTTCGCCGTTTGCCGCGCTCGCAACCTGCGGGCCAGAAGGGCTGGACTGCTCGCCGCGCGGCGATCTCGCCGGCTTCGTCCGTATCCACGATCCGAAAACGCTGATGATGCCGGACCGGCGCGGCAACAACCGTGCCGATTCGCTAAGGAACATCCTTCGCGATCCGCGCGTCGCGCTCCTGTTCCTGGTGCCGGGTTCCGGCACGACGCTGCGCGTCAATGGCCGCGCCCACATCACCACCGATACCGGGCTCTGCGCCTCGTTCGCTGTCGAGGGCAAGCCGGCGCGCTCGGTGACGATCATCGAGATCGATGCGGTTTATTTCCAGTGCGCCCGCGCCATCCACCGATCGGAACTGTGGAATCCGGCAAGGCATGTCGACCCGAGATCGCTGCCGACTCCCGGCCAAATCCTGGAAATCACCAGCCGCAAGAACATTGACGGCGAGGTCTACGACAAGGAATGGCCAGAGCGCGCGAAAAAATCGATGTGGTGAAGCATTGGTGGTGGAGCACTGGGCTGTCAGGCGGTCTTCAAAACCTCGGCAACCCTACGCATCTGTTCGCCGATCATGTCGCATTGTTCCGGTGTCGACTGGCTCATCGCCTTCTCGATCAGCGCCATATGGACCTTCAGCGCCTGCATCAGCAGTGCCTCGCCGGCCTCGGTCAACGTCAGCCGCAGCACGCGCTTGTCCTTCTCATCGCCCTCGCGGCGCAGCAGGCCGCGCGTCTCCAGCTGCGGCAAAAGCATGGTGATGTTGGAGCGGCCGACCAGCAGCCGGCGAGCGAGGTCGTGCTGCGACATGCCGGGATGACGGTAGAGGTTCATCAGCACGTCGAGCTGCGCCGGCTTCAGGTCGAGCGGCGCAAGCTTCACCGCCAGGGTGCGTTCCAGCACATGGCAGGCGCGCGCCACCGCGACCCAGTTGCGAAAACGCGGGTTGTCCCAGGGCAGGTCTTGCTTAATGTTCATGTTTGAACTATTATGTTCATGCTTGAACCAATGAATGGATCGCCACTATGGCATCATTTGGACTGAAGGTCATCCGCGGCACGTTCGGCGTGGCTGAGCATGTGGCACCGCGACTCACCGGGCGTGCTGCATTCGAGCTGTTCTGCCGCACGCCGCACGAGAAAAGCCTGAGCGAAGGCGAGCGCCGCGCAATCGACCGCGCCGCCGATTTCATGACCCAGGCACGCCATCATCGGCTAAAGACCAGAACCGGCTGCGTCATGGTGCATGAGTTCCGGCCCGAGCCGGGCAGTGCGGCTGCCGGCACCGTGCTCGTCATCCATGGTTGGCGTTCGCGCACCGAATACATGCGCACGCTGATCGAAGCCTATCGCGATGCCGGCTACAAGGTGGTCTCGCTCGACCTGCCGGGCCACGGCCAGTCGCAGGGCCGCCGGCTTACCCTGGTCAGCGCGGTCGATGCGGCACGGGTTGCCGGCGAATGGTTCGGCCCGTTCGCGGCCATTGTCGGCCATTCCTTCGGTGGTGCCGTTGCCGCCAACGCCGTCGCCGGTTCGATCAGGAACATCCCGCGATTGGCGGCCGGGCGGCTGGTGCTTATCGCCGCGCCGAGCTCGCTGCCGGCGATCTTCGCTGATTTCAGCCGCATGCTGAATGTCGGCTCGCGCTCGCAGGCCGCCATGGCCGACCGGGTCGAGCGCATCGCCGGCCGGCCGTTGCACGAGTTCACCGGTGACCGCCAGCTCGCAAGCACGCCGCTGCCGACGCTGGTGATCCACGCGCCGGACGACCGCGAAGTGTCCGCCGAGCATGCAAGGCTCTACACGCGCGCCGGCGACCATGTGCGGCTCTGCTGGGCCGACGGGCTCGGCCACCGCCGCATTCTCGCCGACAGGGGTGTGGCGGAGCGTGCCGTTGGCTTCGTTGCCGGCAGGCTGGAGCCGTCTCTGCAGTGACCTGAATATCGTTCTTGTCAGCCGGGTTCGACGTCACGCTGCCCCGGTGCTGGCCATCGCTATCCAAGCTGCCATTGCCCCGGCCACCGTCGCCAGAAGAGCCGAGCGCGACGCGCCGTCGCGCGCCTGGATCGACATGCCGTGCTGCACGGTCGCGTAGAAGGTCGCGGCCGTACCGCAGTCGAAATCAGCCGGCAACTCCCCCTCGGCCACGCCACGCTCGAGCCGTCTCAGCAAGGCTTCGCGTTTTTCGGCGCGGCGACGGCGCAGATCATCGCAGATGGCGCCGCGGCTTGAATCCTGGTGCAATGCGCCGAGCGTGATAAGGCAGCCTTGCGGACGACCGCTCTGTGAATAGGCCCTGGCAGTCTGCCGCAGGAACCGTTCGACGGCCTCGCGCGCCGTCGGCGCCTTTTCCAGCGCGGACCAGATCTCGGTTCCCTCGACCCGCGTGTAAAGCTCGGTTGCCTCGAGAAACAGCGCTTCCTTGCTGGCGAAGGCGGCATAGAGGCTGGGTGAGTTGATGCCCATTGCAGCGGTCAGGTCACTTATCGACGCGCCCTCATAACCCTTGGCCCAAAACACTTCCATTGCGCGCCGCAAGGCGGCGGCTCGATCGAAGGTGCGGGGGCGGCCTCGTTCCGGCATGGCATCCTTTCTGTATTGATCGATACATAATTCGGTTGACGTGGTTCAGCAAGGCTGGCAGATATTTATGTATCAATCACTACAAAATGGAGAAGCAGATGTCATCCAGAAGCTTGAACGGCAAGGCCGCCCTCGTCACCGGCGGCAGCCGCGGCATTGGTGCGGCGATCGCAAGAAGGCTCGCGGCCGACGGGGCAGGCGTGGCGATCACCTATGTGAATGGCGAGGAAGGGGCGTGTGCGGTGGTCAGGGAAATCGAGGCGGCCGGCGGCCGGGCCTTTGCCATCAAGGCCGACAATCGCGATGCTGGGGCGATCGAGGCGGCAGTCGATGAGGCAGCAACAGCCTTCGGACGGCTCGACATCCTGGTCAATAGCGCCGGCATCTGGCGCGCTGCGCCGATCGATGCCCTGTCGCTTGCCGATTTCGACGAGACGATGGAGGTCAACCTCAGAGCCCCGTTCGTCGCCGCCAAGGCGGCAGCAGCGCATATGGGCGAGGGTGGCCGGATCATCTCGATCGGCAGCAATCTGGCCGAGCGTGCCACGGACGCCGGCCTGAGCGCCTATTCGGCCAGCAAGGCTGCCTTGGTTGGCCTGACCAAGGCCTTTGCACGCGATCTCGGTCCGCGCGGCATCACCGCCAATGTCGTCCATCCGGGGTCGACGGATACCGACATGAATCCGGCAGCCGGCCCGCACGCCGAGCATCAGCGTCAGAAGATGGCGATGCCTCGCTTCGGCACGGCCGACGAGATCGCCGGCATGGTCGCCTGGCTTGCCGGCCCCGAAGGGCGCTTCGTGACAGGCGCTGCATTGACCATCGACGGCGGCGCCAACGCTTGAGGTTTGGCTCACGGGCACTACCATTGGTCGGGAGCGACGGCGGATTCGCTCCCCCCGTCACGACGTTGTGAAACCGTTCTGCAACAGACGTTCCGAAATTTATGAAAGCTTAACGAAATCAGTATGAATCAGTGTAGTCACGCCTTACATCCGCCATGGGGTGGGCGAGACCGTGAAAGCGGTGCGGAACGGGATCCGGTTCAACCGGAGCGGGTGATCCATGAAAGTCCTTGGAAACAAAGCAACCGTGCTGCCGTTTGCGGTGGCCGCGGCAATGCTGGCCTTCGGGGCGCCGAAGGCTGAAGCGCAAGGGTTCTTCGACATGCTTTTCGGCGGCGGCGTCAAACACGCACCGCCGAAAAGTGACTTTCCGCCGCCACCGTCAAAATACAAGCCGAAGCCCAAGGCGCCGGCCGCTTCCGGTGGTGGTGCGCAAATCAGCAGCCCGTCCTATTATACCTACAAGAGCGATCCGCTGGTGCGCGTCGATTTTTCGGCACTGTCGGCAGCGCCTGAACCAGCAACGCCTCAGGACGCTGCTTTCGAGCCGGCGGCCACCGGGGCTGCATTCCGCGAAGCCATTGCCGGCCTCGACGGCTATGACCTCTACGCCGAGAAGGACATCGCCAAGGCGCTGATCGCCTATTACTCGGCCAATCCGGATTTCATCTGGGTGGCGGGAACCAGTCCCAGCAGCCGTGCCCAGGATGCCGTGCGGGTGCTGGGCGAGGCCGTGAGCTACGGCCTGACGCCCGCCGACTACACCGTCGAAGTTCCGGCAGCAGGCACATCGGCCGGCAATGTCGATGAACGTCTGAAAGAGCTGGTCCGCTTCGAGATGGCGCTGTCGGCGCGTGTCCTGCGCTACGCCCGTGACGCACAAAGCGGCCGCGTCGATCCCAACCGCATGACCGGCTACTACGATTTTCCGCCTAAGCCGCTCGACATGGAAGGGGTGCTGAAGACGCTGGCCCATACCCAGCAAGTGCGCACTTATCTCGAGTCACGGCATCCACAGAATTCCGAGTATCAGGCGCTGCGCGTCGAACTGGAAGCGCTCCAGGCCAGCGCCGAAGACGAAATCACCATCGATCCCGATCTGCTGTTGAAGCCGGGGCAGACCAGCCCCGAGCTGCCGAAGCTTTTGACAAAGATCGCGCGCAATCTCGATGACGAGATGGGCGGCGCCTATGGCGAGGTCCTGGCGAGGCTCGCTACCAGCGAGGTCTACGATCCGGAGCTGGTGCCGGTGATCAAGGCGGTGCAGAAACGGGCCGGCATGAAAGGCGACGGCGTCATCGGCCCGCGTACCGTTGCATCGTTGGCCGGAACGTCCAAGGCCGACAAAGTTCAGAAGGTTCGGGTTGCGCTCGAAGAGTTGCGCTGGTTGCCTTCCGACCTTGGCAGCCCGCGCGTCTTCATCAACCAGCCGGCTTTCACCGCGAGCTATATCGATGATGGCGAGGAGAAGCTGAAGACCCGCGCCGTGGTTGGCAGGCCCACCAACCAGACTGCTTTCTTCTATGACCAGATAGAGCAGGTCGACTTCCATCCCTATTGGGGCGTGCCGCAGTCGATCCTGGTCAACGAGATGCTGCCGCGGCTGCGCCGGGATCCTGGCTATCTCGACCGCGCCGGCTACGAGGTGGTCAATGCCCGCGGCAAGCGCATTCCCTCGTCCTCGGTCAATTGGGGCGCCTACGGCGCAAAGATACCCTACGGCGTGCGCCAGCTGCCGAGCGAGGCCAATGCGCTGGGCGAGCTGAAGATACTGTTCCCCAACAAGCATGCAATCTACATGCACGATACGCCGCAGAAGTCGTTTTTCCAGCGCGACATGCGTGCGCTCAGCCATGGCTGCGTTCGCTTGCAGGATCCGCGCGGCATGGCCGCTGCCGTGCTCGGCACCTCGGTCGACTACATCGAGGACAAACTGAAACACGGACATTCGACCGAGGACGTGACACGCAAGATCCCGGTCTATGTCGCCTATTTCACCGCATGGCCGGACCTGTCCGGGAAGGTCGAATACTTCAACGACGTCTACGGCCGCGATACAAGGCTGCAGCAGGCGCTCGACAGCACGGAAGCGGTGCGTTCGCCGGCAAGCTGACGAATGCGGTTCTAGCGCTGAAACAGTGGACGCCGGAAACCGGCATCGCGTCCGGCGATGAGCCAATAGACCAAGCCCGCGACAACGCCTGCGGCGGCAATGATGCCGATATCGGCCCAGCGCTCCGGGTTCGTGTCATCCGGTACACTGGGCCAGATCAAGGCGAAGCCGCCAACCGCGGCCGCCGCGCCGAAGACCATGTGTAGCCAAAAACTGCGCAGCGAGAAAAACTCGGCAATCAGTGCGAAGATCAGCGTCTGCAGGCCGGTCAGCACGATCGTCAGAAAATAGATGAACATACCGAGCGGCGGCAACAGAAGCACCGCAACGGGGGTGACACCCATGACGTCGAAATAATTTGGCGCATTTGGCAGCGAACTCAGCCCGCCATAGATCGCCGCCACCGCGATCAGCCCAACCAGTACCGCTATGAAATAACCCGCGAGCATCATCAGAAAGCGTTTCAATACGTGCTTTACCGTCGCCATGCCCACCCCCGCGCGCAATGATAGCACCCAGTCAGCCATCAAAGTCATATCTACGCAAGCGTCTGCCGAAGGCCGGGGGCCTTCGAGGCGCGCCATTATTAGAATCTGGACCGTTGGCGGCCAGCTTCATTTCGGCGCGGCTGTCACCGGATCATAGGTGATTTCAACTTTGGCCTTGTCGCTCGTGTAATAAATGACGGTGTAGCCATCGCTGTCCCAATCGATTTCCTTGATGTAGCGGAAGTCGTCGCGCTGCTCGACCTTGGCGATGATTTCCGACAGCTTCTTGGCATTCTGCGGCGGCACCGGATTTTCGTCCGCGGCAAAGGCCGATCCGCCGACAAGCAGCACGGCGGCCGCCAAAACAAGTCTGGACATGGCTTTCCCTCACATCTCGATGAGCAGAAACTCGTTTCCATGCAGGTTTGTTCCCGGAGCGCCGGGCGTTGCGCTACAAGGAGGCGCCGGCCATGCCTGATTTATGGCCGCCGAAAGAACAAGGCGACTGCTTAAAATCGGTGATTTACCTACGAATGCCCAGCGTTTCATTCCGGGAGGCCAGCGAGCCGCAACCCTTCGATGTATCGGGCAAGGAGAGCCTTATCCCGATATGGCGCGCGGGAGCTGTATCGCTCGATCGAGAATTCCGGATTGAGCTTGAGAAGTTCGCTAGCGGCGCGACGGGCGTCCTCCAAGCGACCAAGTTGGGCATATGTTGCCGCCAGCAAGCGGTAGGCGGAACCAATGTCTGCCATCTTTTCCAAAAGGGACAGGGCTTCGAGGTAGTTTCCGGAAAGGTATTTGCTGGCCGCAATGTTCCAAAGGTACCAGTCGGGTCGGCTGGGATTGAGCCGTAAAGCCAGTTCTCCGATTCTGGTCGCGTCCTCGAGACGCCCGAGATAGCCCAAGGCATCGCAATATTCGGCGAGGAGATCGCAATTGTTGGGCGCAAGCTCGCGGCCACGTTCGTAACAGCCTATTGCTCTTTCAGCTTCCCCCCGCCAGAGGTAAACGACGCCCAGCGCCCAGTGGACGTTGGCGTCGTAGGGACTGAGTTCAAGGGCTTTGCTCGCCGAAGCGAATGCACTTGCCAGCGTGGTTTCCAGATCGACGCGCTCATTCCATTTCAGCCTGTGTATCTCGAGCCAGGCGAGTCCCAGGTATCCGCGCGCGTAGCCCGGATCGTCGTTGATCGCGGCGACGAACATCTCTCTGGCAAGTCTGACGTCATCCGGATTCAAGCTCATCTCAAGATGCCTGCCGCGCAGGTAAAAGTCATATGCCCTCAGTGCGGTTAGCGGTTTGCCGAGAACACGGTGGCGCTCGGCCTCCTCGATCTTGATGTTAAGGGCGGCCGGAATGGATTGGGACAGCTCGTCTTGGATGTAGAACATATCGACAAGGTCGAAATCGTATTTCTCCGCCCAGATGTGTTCGTGTAACGCATTGGTCAGATTGGCATTGACCCGGACGCGATTGCCGAGCCGCCTCACGCTCCCCTCAAGAGTGTAATGCGTGGCCGGAGCATTCTGTTGCGGCTCTGAACGAGGCAAGCGAACGATCACGTTTAACCCGGAGAAGCGCGACAATGCGGCAGCGATATCCTCGGTTATGCCGGCGGCGAAATACTCATGGTCGGGATCGCCGCTCAAATTCACAAACCTCGAGACATAGAGAAGCGTTCTGTTCGACGCGATAGCAGGATTATCCTGAACGTTGAGCGACGGCGGTGCCATGAGGGCGGTGGGCGTGTGCTTGGATGGCGTGTCATCATCTATGATGACATTGAAAATCCGGAGCGGACGTTCAATGTTCTTCAACGCCTGCTCGCCCGCATCTTCGAAGCTGATATACAGGCGGTTGCCCACAGTATCGCGCACCGATGCCGAGACCGCGACGCCCCCAGGCCTGGCGATGCTCTCGATGCGCGCCGCCACGTTTACGCCGTCACCATAGACGTCTTCGTCTTCGAACAGGATGTCGCCGATATTAATGCCGATGCGAAATTCTATTTGCCGATCGCGATGGACGTTCGTGTTCCTCGTCCGCATCTCCCGTTGGATTTCGACCGCGCAGAGAACCGCTTCCTCGACGGCGCGGAACTCCACCAACATGCCATCGCCCATGAGCTTGATGATGCGGCCATGACGCAATGCGACCTTGACGTCCAATAGTTCCTGACGATGCTTCTTCAGGGCCGACAAAGTACCTTTCTCGTCAATTTCCATCAGCCGGCTGTAGCCGACTACGTCAGTGGCCATGATGACGGAGAGTTTCTGTTCCATCGGCGCTCCCCACTCCTACAAGCAACTAGATAACACATCCGCACCGCCGAAGCATCGAACTTGCGCGGACGGAAATGGGAAGATGATTACACGATAGGTTCCTGATGGCTGCGGAAATTTCGGCTGCCGGCATGGACAACTTATTGAAAGGCAATTCCGCTTCTGATTGTCGGCTTCGGGCTCAATCACGACCTTCCAGCAGAAGCATCTAAGGGCAGCACAGGGTCGGATCTTGCCGTTCATTGCGGATACCAAGCGTTAGGCTTTCACCACTAGCTCCGGTGGCTATGCGCTTGCACGGGGCAGGGAAGGCCGCTAAAGGCCTTCGAAGGACGGCAGGCTCCCTATCTCAGTCGAGCCGCCAGCGTCATTCAGAAGGCTGTAAAATCGAGCTTTCCTCCCGTGCCCGATCCCAGCACCGACCGGCCCCTCCTGAACTTCCCAGAGCCGACTCAATAGCCGCCTTTCAGGCTAGCTAGTACCGCGCCTGAGACTATCACTGAGCAGGCTGCCGCAACAAACAATGCACCGATCATAATGCCCCGCCATGGCTGTACACTTGGTAGTCGGGCCTTATGTCGGAAGAACCAGTACAAGCCGAATGCAAGCCATGCATGTGCTGGTGCAGGGTGTTTCTAATGTCTTGGTACTGCATTCCGTGCATTGTTCCATGGACAACGACACCATGGGCGGCATAACCGAGATAGCGGGCGAGGCGCAAGGCTTCCCTCGGGTCGCGGGTTCGGAGCGAAACCTTGATGGTGGACGGCTTCCGTGCGGGGTGAGTGTGTCTCGGGATCGGCCAACGGAAATAGAAAATTTGGTTTCGCGAAAGTGCGAGGTACGTAGGATTTAACACTGGGATGTACCCCTTGGATGTCCCACCAAAGGATCGTGCAGGCTAACCTAGTGACTTTAAACAGAATGGTGGGCGATGCAGGGATTGAACCTGCGACCCCACCCGTGTGAAGGGTGTGCTCTCCCGCTGAGCTAATCGCCCGCTCGTTGCCCGAAGGCCAAGCGCGCCGCGATATAAGGGAGGCCGGCCTGTGAAGTCAACCACTTGTCAGCCGTCATCTGGCGGTCTGAACTATGGCCGGCTTCAGCCCTCTGCCGCGGCCATCAGCCCTTGTACCAGATCGAGCGTCAGCGAATCGAAATGCGAGATCACCGCCGACGGTTCGAACTCTCGCACATGACGATCGGTGTAGCCGAAATCGACTGCCACCACCGGAATCCCGGCGGCTTTCGCCGTGTCGATGTCGGTCTGCGAATCACCGACCATCAGTGCACGGTGCGGATCGCCGCCGGCGCGCGCGATGGTCTGCGTGAGATGGCGCGGGTCGGGCTTGCGGTACGGAAAACTATCCTGACCGCAGATCGCCGCGAAATGCCTGGTCATACCGAGCGCCTCGATCAGCGCCACCGAATTGGCCTCGTATTTATTGGTGCAAATGGCCAGCAGGTAACCGGCTGCCTCGAACCGTGCGATCGCCTTGGGGACGCCAGGGTAGGGGCGCGATTTGCCGGGGATGTTAACGGTGTAATGGTCCAGAAACAGCTTGAGCAGGCGGTCGTGCTCCTCCACTGCCAGCGACCTGTGCTGCGCTGCGTGAGCGCGCTCGATCATCACCCGGCCGCCATGGCCGACGAAGCGCTTGAAGCCGGCTTCGTCGACGGCCGCGAGCTGGCTGGCGGCAAGGCTGTGGTTGAGACTGTCGAGCAGGTCCGGCGCCGTGTCGATCAGCGTCCCGTCGAGGTCGAACACGATGATCGGTCGGGTCATGGCCTGTCCTGTGACGATTTGATTGCCGGCAGGCGATAACCGCTGCGGCCCGTTCAGGCAAGACGGCTTATCCACCGCGGGCAAGGTCCTTTGACCAGCCCGGCAAAAATGCTACGAGCGCCGAAACAAATCTCGGGACCCGGCATGGATGCGAGGCAATTGAAGGTTGAGGCCGCGCGGGCAGCGCTTGCCCATGTCACGGATGGCATGCGGCTCGGCATCGGCACCGGCACGACGGCGGACGAGTTCGTGCGGCTGCTCGCAGACAAGGTCGCCACCGGCCTGACTGTCATCGGCGTGCCGACCTCGGAGCGCACCGCCGTCCTTTGCACCGAGCTTGGTGTGCCGCTGTCCACTCTCGAGCAAACCCCCGAGCTCGACCTCACCATCGACGGCGCCGACGAGATCGATCCGGCGCTGACGTTGGTCAAGGGCGGCGGCGGTGCGCTGCTGCGCGAAAAGATCGTCGCGGCGGCCTCCGCCCGCATGATCGTCATCGCCGACAGCTCCAAGATGGTCGAGATGATCGGCCGTTTTCCGCTGCCCATCGAAGTCAACCGGTTTGGCCTGCGCGCCACCGAAATTGCGGTCGGCGCGGCGGCTGCAAACCTTGGCCTTTCCGGCCCTGTTACATTGAGGATGACGGGGAGCCAGCCATTTGTTACAGACGGCGGCCATTTTATCCTCGATGCATCTTTTGGCCGCATTCCGGATACAAGAGCGCTTTCGAATGCTCTCCACGCCATTCCGGGCGTGGTCGAGCATGGTCTTTTCATCGGGCTGGCATCAACGGCCATCATAGCCGGCGGCGACGGCATCCAAACCGTCCATGCCGCCCGAAAATCAGGGAGTTTTACCGATCATGATGTTGCATAACCGGGTTGGCCGCTTTTTTGCCATTCTGGCGGCCTCGGCCGTTTTCGCGTTTTCGTCGCCGGCATTCTCGCAGGACGTCACCGACGCGCATTTGAAGGCGGCGCGCGCCGCCGTCGCGGCAATCCATGCGACGGATACGTTCGACAGCATCCTGCCGCAAGCGGCCGCGGCACTGGAGCAGCAACTGATCCAGAAGAACCCGGACATGCAGGAACTGATCGCCAAGACCATCAACGAGAAGGCGATGGCCTTGGCATCGCGCCGCGCCGACCTGGAAAAAGAAGCGGCGCTCGCCTATGCAAAGGTATTCTCGGAAAAGGAACTCAATGAAATCGCCGCGTTCTACAATTCCGATTCCGGCAAGAAGCTGCTCGACAACGGCCCGATCGTGACGCGCGAACTGGTGAAGGCTGCCGAGATCTGGCAGAACGGCCTGGCTCGCGATCTCGCCCAGCAGGTCGGCGAGACCCTGGGTGCAGCGGCGAATGCCAAGGCGCCGGCTGCACCTGCCGACGGTACCGCTCCGGCCGATGGCGCAGCTCCCGCGGACGCTACACCGAATTGATTGCGGACTTCCGAGCCGCCTGACCGCCACTGGACCAAAAGCCCGGCAAGTCCGGGCTTTTCTTTTGATAGTCGGCAGCCTACCTGTCTCGGGGTTTGAGGGGCAAGGAGTTCAGCCATGGCCGGTTACGACTACGATCTTTTCGTCATCGGCGGCGGCTCCGGCGGGGTGAGGGCGGCGCGCGTCGCGGCCGCACTCGGCAAGCGTGTCGGCATTGCCGAGGAATACCGCTATGGCGGCACATGCGTGATCCGTGGCTGCGTGCCGAAGAAGCTCTATGTCTACGCCTCGCAATTCCCCGAGCATTTCGCCGACGCCGCCGGTTATGGGTGGACGGTGCCTGAGGCGCGTTTCGACTGGCAGACGCTGGTCGCCAACAAGGACCGGGAAATCAGCCGGCTGGAGGCCATCTACAAGAAGAACGTGCAGAGCGCCGGCGGCGAGGTCTTTCATTCGCGCGCCACCCTGGTCGATCGGCATGTGGTGCATCTTCTTGGTGAGGATCGCACCGTTACCGCCGACCAGATCCTGATCGCTACCGGCGGGCGGCCGGCGCCGCATCCGGCATTGCCCGGCCATGAGTACTGCATCTTTTCCAACGAGGCCTTCGACCTCAAGGAACTGCCGAAGGCAATCATGATCGAGGGCGGCGGCTATATCGCCGTCGAATTCGCCAACATCTTTCACGGCCTCGGCGTCGATACGACGCTGGTCTACCGCGGCAAGGAGATCCTCAGCCGTTTCGACATGGACCTCAGACGCATGCTGCACGAGACGATGGAAAAGAAAGGGATAAAAATCCTCTGCCACGCCGTGTCCGAGTGGGTCAGGAAGCGGCCTGACGGCCGGCTCGACGCGCTTGTCACCGGCGGCACGGTGCTGACGGTCGATCAGGTCATGCTCGCCATCGGCCGCATTCCCAATACCGAGAACATGGGCCTGGAAGGCGTCGGCATCGAGATGACCAAAACCGGGGCAATCCACGTCGACGAATACTCCCGCACCAACATCGACAACATCTGGGCAATCGGTGACGTCACCCATCGCGTGCAATTGACGCCGGTGGCAATCCACGAGGCGATGTGCTTCGTCGAGACCGCCTTCAAGGACAAGCCGACGGCGCCCGACCATGACACGATCGCTACCGCAGTCTTTTCGCAGCCCGAGATCGGTACGGTCGGCCTGTCGGAGGATGAAGCGGCAAAGCGCTTTTCGAATGTTGAAATCTACCGCGCCACCTTCCGGCCGATGCGGCACACACTTTCCGGCCGCGACGAAAAAATGCTGATGAAGCTGGTCGTCGACGGCGCCTCGAAAAAGGTCCTCGGCGCCCACATCCTCGGGCCGGATGCCGGCGAAATGGCGCAGCTTCTCGGCATACCGCTGAAGGCCGGCCTGACCAAGGATGATTTCGATCGCACCATGGCGGTGCATCCGACCGCCGCGGAAGAACTCGTCACCATGTACAAGCCGGCTTACCGGGTGAGAGATGGTGAGCGCGTCTGACGCGACGACAACCCATCGCGGCAACGAAATTGCCGCGATTGGAAGTGCGTGAGTTTTCTTACAGCAACGTTCCGCGCAGGATCACCAGCGCCACAGAAAAATAGATCACCAGCCCGGCGACGTCGACCAGCGTGGCGACGAACGGGGCCGATGCGCTGGCCGGGTCGAAGCCCATGCGCTTCAGGGCGAACGGCAGCATCGATCCAGACAGCGAGCCGAAGGTGACGATGCCAACGAGCGTGGCGCCGATCGTCATTGCGATCAGCGGCCAGTGCGGGCCGTAGTCGTAGAAGCCGAGATACTGCCAGAGCGCGATGCGGCAGACGCCGACCACGCCAAGAATCGAGCCAAGCACCAGGCCGGTGGGCAGCTCGCGCAATGCCACCCGCCACCAGTCGCCAAGGCCGATCTCGCGCAGCGCCAGCGCCCGGATGACGAGCGAGGTCGCCTGCGAGCCGGAATTGCCGCCGGAGCTCATGATCAATGGAATGAACAGGGTCAGCACGATCGCCTTTTCCAACTCGCCCTCGTAGCTCTGCATCGCGTTGGCGGTCAGCATCTCGCTGATAAACAGCGCGCACAGCCAGCCGGCGCGTTTCTGGATCATCGTCAGAAAGCCCATCTTCATATAGGGCTCGTCGAGAGCCTCCATGCCGCCGAAACGATGCACATCCTCGGTCGTTTCCTCGATCATCGTGTCGATAATATCGTCGATGGTAACGATGCCGAGCAGTTTGCCGTTGTCCACGACCGGAACGGCGAGCAGATCATATTTCGAGATCAGCTGAGCAACCTTTTCACTATCGGTCAGCGGTGAAACGGTGATAGGCGCACGATCCGGCGCGATTGCCATGATCAGCTCGTCGGGCCCGCCAGCGATCAGCCGACGCAGGCTGGTCGAGCGCAACAGGACATGCGTTTGCGGATCGACGATGTAGATCGCGTAGACGGTTTCGCGAGTCCGCTCCACCTTGCGGATATAATCCAGCGTGCGGGCCACGCTCCAGTCCGGCGGCACGCTGACATATTCGGTCGTCATGAGCGAGGCGGCGCTGCCTTCGGGATAGCCGAGAATGGCAAGCAGCGTCGCGCGCAGCGGTGGCGCCAGGCCACCAAGCAGTTCGGAACGAGCCGGCTCGTTCAGATCGCGCAGTATGTCGGCGGCGCGGTCGACCGACATGGCGGCAAGCAGTCTGCCTGCCTTGATGCGGGGCAGCGCCTCGACCAGTTCGGATGCGCCGTCGAGTTCAGGCTGGTCGAAGATCTCGACCAGCCGCCCGAACGGCACTTCGCAAAGCAGCTCCGATGCCGTCTCGCGGGGCTCCTGGTTCAAGGCCTCGACGATGTCGGCGACGTGTTCGTTGGCAAGTACGCGAGCGATGGCGATGGCATCGCCGCCCGCGACAGGGGAAAACTCGTTCATGGCTCACTCCTTGCCATCCGGCAGGACGTGAGCCTGTCAGGTCACGTCAAGCGGACGGCGGTTGCGTTCGACTGTGACTGTCGCCAGGCATGGCGCGGTGACCTTTCTGCTCGCGGGTTCGAGTTGAGATTCTGCAAGCCGGCGCAACATAGGAGCGCGCCTTGCCGAGTCAATCGCGAGAGCGGGTTAAAACGGCGGCAAACCGGCGGATCGCGAGACTGTGATCGGGCTACGTGGCAGTGGCTGGATGCCGGCAGTGGTGCCGCGGCTATCTCTGCTTCAGCCGGCGGGGAAAGCGCAGCCACTTGTCCTCGGCCGGCCGTGTCGGCTGCGTGAGGATGGTGGTGAGCTCGACCGGCAAGCTCGGAACCAGCGGCTTCTTGGTGGCGACGCCGTCGGCGATCGCAACCACGCTGTGGTAGAATTCGGTGCCCGCGAGCGATCTCGGCGGCGTCGCCTCATGCATGATCGAGATCACAGTTGCATCAGGGCAATTGTCCTTGATCGCCTGGTGGAAGGCGATCCGTCCATCGGGGTCGAGCGCGCCGGTGGCTTCATCGAGGAACAGCAATCCCGGCTGCTGCAGCACGATGCGGGCGACAACCAGCTTCTGCTTCTGCCCACCCGAGAGAACCTGATCCCAGATCTTTCCTTCACGGCTCTCATCAGCCAGATGCTCGATGAAGTCGCCGAGACCGGCCTTGTGCAGGGCGGATGCGACCTG
Organism: Mesorhizobium sp. M0998; assembly: GCF_040318885.1. Taxonomy (NCBI): domain Bacteria; kingdom Pseudomonadati; phylum Pseudomonadota; class Alphaproteobacteria; order Hyphomicrobiales; family Phyllobacteriaceae; genus Mesorhizobium; species Mesorhizobium sp. M0998. Next base: position 75,592 of record NZ_JAMYND010000017.1, on the reverse strand, counting down.
CACGTCGGCGCAATCATGCTCGGAACCGGGCAGGCAGACCAGTTGCTTCAGCGAGACCTGCTGCAGCTTCACCTCCTGGGCGGCGTAGAAACTCCTGACCCCTTCCGGGAAGACGATGGTGCCGCGGCCATAAGGCCACAGGCCGTTGATCGCCTTGACCAGCGAGGTCTTGCCGCAGCCGGATTCGCCCTTGAGGAACGTCCACTCGCCACGCCGGAAGCGCAAGTTCGCGGCACTCAGGAAGGGCGTTGCGTCCTCACCCTGATGCGCCAGTTCGAGCTTCTGGATGGTCAGGCCGAAGACCGGGTTTTGGCGGTCGTAGCGGAAGTCGGACCGGCCGGTCTGCTGATAGAATTCTTGCGGGTGCTGGACGTTTTCGATCGCGTTTGCGAGTTCGGTGACGCGCTGGCTGTTGGCCCGCAGCGCGGCGATGGCAGGCATGACGTGGATGAACCACGAGCATTGACTGATCAGCGAGTTGACCATCTCGGAGCCGGTTATGTAGCCCTTGAGATCGAAGCCGTTATGGATAAAGGGAACCAAGCCTGGCCCGTAGGCGACAATGCGGGCACCGATGAAATTGTAGATCAGCTCGAACGAATTGTAGCCTGTGTTGACGATGTTCAGCCGCGCCCAGGTGCGGTCGATGTCGACATAGCGCTGGGTGTGCACTGCCTTCTGCACGTTCTCGCCTTGCGATGCGGCGACATGAAAACTGCGGCGCAGGAATGTGATCAGCTCGCCGCGATAGCTGCCTTCGGCCTGCTGCATCCTGACATTGAGTCGTTCCAGCAGCCTGCCCAGCTTAACCGCGATCCAGGTGTTCAACGGCACGTAGGTGGCGACCGCCAGAAAGGCGAGGACGGCGCTGCCATAGCTGCCGAGGAACTCCAGCCCTTTGACCTCGGCCGAGTGTGCAAGCAGTTGCTGGCCAACGAAATACAATGAAGTAGCAACGGCCAGAACCCCCATCGCGAGGCCGATGGCTCCGCCCGTCATGTCCTTGATCGATTCCTGGATGCGCTGATCGATATTGTCGGGAGCGGCGGCACCTGACGAGCCATGCTGAGCGTGGAAATGCGTGTGATTGGCGTCAAGCAGGGCTTCGTTGAACTGGCTGTCCAGCCAGCCGCGCCACTTGCGATGCAACGTTGCGGATACCAGGCTGCGGATACCGGTAAAACCCGCATCCTTGAGCAAGACCAGGAGGACAAGTATCCCGGCATTGGTCAGCAGTGTCTGAAGCGGGGTGGTGTTTGCGGCATCGTGGAAAAAGGCGATCGAGTTGACCAGCTCTCCGGATGCCACGGCAAACCAGACGCCTGACTTGCTGGAGAGCGCGGTGAGCAGGGCGATCACCAGCGTCAAGGTCCAGGCTTCCACCCACTTGTCTGAGAACCAGTAGGCCCGCATCAGTCCCCAGAAGCTGCGCATCGACGATACGGGCGTCAGGGGCGACTGCCTTGCGGCACCGCGGAGCCATTTTTCCGATATTGAATGTCGCGTTGGTCTATCGACCCGAATCACTATCCCGCCCAAACGATTTTTCTTTTGTTACGGACAGTAACACCAATTGATCATTTTCCATTAGCTTTTCACCTGTCGCAGGTGGCTTAGCTTGCCGGCCGTTGCAGTGGAGCAACAGAATGAATGATCACGGCGCTATGTCGTCATGCTTCGAGGGGCTGAATACCGATGCAATTTCAGATAGTTACTTGCCTGCGCCCGAGCAAGTAGAGACCTTCCCCTGGGGAAGGTCTTCACACAGCTTTGTGAACATAGAAGCGCCGTCCAGCGGTCGATCTTCACAGCCTGAACCGCCTTCGAGGCCAGTCCAGCTTCGTCGGCGGCCAGAACGTGACCGTATGATTCGTGGTTGAAGCCGCCTTGTCAGGACCCCGTAGTCGGCCAAGCAATGACTTTGCCGACACAGTCCAGGATGAAGATCAATATCAATTGGCCCGTGCCTTTTTAAGAGCGCGCACAAACCGCGTTTGACAAACACGCGCTTCGGATCGAACCTGCCGGAGGCATCCAGGTTTGAACCGGGGGGAAGTTCGCCATGCTTGCACGGACATTGTTTGTGGCGATGCTCGCGATGTTTGCCTGGCTGCCGCAAACATATGCCGGCAGCCAGACCGTTCCCGCAAACGCCGAGGGACAGATCGAGTTCAACACGCCGTCCGGCAATATTGGCTGCATCTACACGCCGAACGGCGGCACCAGCACCTACGAGCCGCAGGATGGCGGACCGGAGTTGAGCTGTTCGCGCGTCGAGCCCAGCTACGTCACCGTCATCCTCGGCCCGAAAGGTCCGGCGACGCTGATCAAGAATCCGGGCGAGCAAGGCTGCTGCGGCGACGTCACCAGGCTGGCGTACGGCAACAGCTGGAGCAAGGGGCCGTTTTCCTGCCAGTCATCCACCAAGGGATTGACCTGCACCGGCAAGCATGGCCATGGCTTTTTCGTCAGCAAGGCCAAGGTGACGGTGAAATAGGAAATAGTCCGACTCAGTTCGCCGTCTCCAGTTCGCCGCGTGCCTTGGCCGCGGCGACCTGGCGGAGTGCATCGGCGAGCGTATCGGCGTCCTGGGCACCCATCACCGCATATTTGCCTTCAAGCAGAAAGCACGGCACACCCGATATGCCCATGCGCGAAGCGGTGGCGATTTCGGTGCGCACGGCCTCTACATCGGCGTCGGTCGGCAGAAGCGTTTCGACCACGGACGCATCCATGCCGGCCTCGCGGGCGGCTTCGATCAGCACGGCATGATCGCCGAGATTGGCGCCTTCCTCGAAATTCAGCTGGAACAGCCGGCGCACCAGCCGGTTCTGAATGGCCTCGCCGGCCGTGCCGGCCCAGCGAATGAGACGGTGCGCATCCAGCGTATTGGGCGCGACCTTGATGGCGTCGAATGCGAAGGAGATGCCTTCAGCCTCGCCCAGCGGTTCGATCCGGGCATGGATTTCGCGGATGCGTTGCTCGCTGCCGAATTTCGCCACCATATAGTCGCGGCGGTTCTTGCCTTCGGGCGGGATTGTCGGGTCGAGTTGGAAGGGCCGCCAGCGTATGTGAACGTCGATATCGACGGCGGCAATCGCCTTGTCGAGCCGTTTCTGGCCGATAAAGCACCAGGGGCACACGACGTCGGAGACCACATCGACGGTAATCGAGCTCTCGTCGTTCATCTTGATCTCCTGTTGTGAAGAGGTCACTTCGGTTTGCGCCACCAGGTCGGCAACTGATAACCGTATATGGGCGTCTTTTGCGGATGTTCCAGATAGTTCCAATAAGCGAGCCATTGCTGGTTGTTGTGCTGCGTCGGCACCATGTAATTGCCGGAGATCAGCAGCCGGTCGAGAACGCGGACGGCCGCTACATAGTCCTCCTTCGAACGAGCTCTCAGCATCGCCTCGATCGCCGCATCCACTGCGGGGTCGGCGACACCCGCCAGGTTGAACGAGCCTTCGGCCTTGGCGGCAGCGGATCCCCAGCGCCCGGTTTGCTCGATACCGGGCGACAGCGAGTTGTTGAAACCGGTCGAGCCGACCAGCACCTCGAAATCGAAACGCTGCTTGCGCGACTGGATCTGATCACCGTCGAGGCTGCGGATGCCGACATCGATGCCGAGCTTCTCAAGGGTGCGCTGATAGATAGTGGCAAGTCGCTCTTCGTCCTGCGAGGCGGTCAGGATCTCGAAACCGAACGGCTTTCCCTCGGGATCGAGCATCGCGCCGTCCTGCACCGTATAGCCCGCGCTCTTCAGCAGCTCGAATGCCGCCCTCAGCACCTTGCGGTCCTGGCCGGAGCCGTCGGTAGCGGGCGGCCTGTAGGTGCCGTCCATGACATCTGCGGGCACTCGGCCGGGGTAGGGGGCCAGCAGGGCCTTTTCCTTTTCGCTGGCCGGGTGGCCGAGCGCGGACAGCTCGGAATTCTGCCAAAAGCTCATCGTGCGCGTGTATTTGCCGCCGAACAGATTCTTGTTGGCCCATTCGAAATCGTAGAGCATGCCGAGCGCGCGCCGCACGACCGGATTGGAAAATTTCGGCAGCCGCGTGTTGAACAGGAAACCGTTGACCACCGGCGGAATGCCGGTATCGAAAGTTTCGGCGATGACCTCGCCCCTGTGGAAGGCCGGAAAATCGAGATCGCGCTCGCGTTTGACCGGGTCGCTGTCGTCGTCGATGGCGCAGATGCCTTTCTTGAACGCTTCCTGCTTGGCGTTGGCGTTGAGGAAATATTCGATGGTGATCTGGTCGTAATTGTCGAAGCCGCGCTTGGACGGCACGTCCTTGCCCCAATAGTCCGGATTGCGCTTGAACACGATGCGCTGGCCGGGCACGACTTGCGCCACCGTGTAAGGCCCGCTGCCGATCACCGGCTTTAGCGTCGTCCTGTCGAAGGTGTCCTTGTTGAAGGCGTGTTTCGGGATGATCGGCGTCAGCGCAATGATCAGCGGAAATTCGCGGTCGGCCTTGTCGTTGAAGGTGAAACGCACACTGCGGTCGCTGGTCTTTTCGAGCTTGGCAATCGCTTTCATTCGCAGGCTGTAAGGTGGGCGGCCCTTCTCGGTGAAGACGTCATAGGTAAACAACACGTCTTCCGGCGTCACCGGCTCGCCGTCCGACCATTTGGCCCTGGGATCGAGGTGGAATTCGATGCTCTTGCGCTCGGGATCCATGTCGGCGGTATCGGCGAGCAGGCCGTAGAGACTGAAGGCCTCGTCGTAGTTGCGCTGCATCAACGGCTCGAAGACAAGATTGCCAAAGGCTTGATCCATCATGCCGCGCGCGGTGGTGCGCAGGCTTCTCAGGATGAACGGATTGAGATTGTCGAAGCTGCCTAAGACGAAATAGGTTATGCTGCCGCCTTTCGGCGCGTCGGGATTGACGTAGTTGAAATGCTTGTAGTCGGATGGCAGCGCCGGCTCGCCCTGCATGGCAAGCGCGTGCACCGGTTCCGACAGGGCCGGCTGCAGGGAAAGGCCGACAAACAAGATTGCGGCGATCAGCCAAACGACAACGCGGCCCATGACCGTCTCCTTCCCGATTCGATGCGCAGCATACATGAGCCGGTCGTGCACCGGCCAACCCCTTGAGCCTATCCCTGGGCCAAGATTCGCGAGACCCGGGCTGGATTCGGCACCGCTTGCAGTGTAACACGCCGTCCGAAGTCATTCTGTTGCCTCATTTCGGCAACAGGTAGCTGGACCACACGGCATGAAAAAAGCCGGTTCCGGGATCATTTGAGAGGAATGCACGACATGACGAGCCTGAACAGCAACGCGTACCGCCTGTCGGTCATGGCCGCTGGCGTGGTCGGCATTCTGGGCGCCGGGATTCCCGCTGCTTCCGCGCAGCAGCAACAGCAGATTCCGCAAGGCTGGTTCAAGGCCTGCACCAAGCAGGAAGACGTCGACATCTGCAATGTCCAGAACATCACCACCGCCGGCAATGGCCAGCTCATCACCGGCGTCAGCCTGATCGAATTGAAGGGCAAGGTGAACCGCAAGGTGTTCCAGGTGACGGTTCCGACCGGCCGTCTCGTTCCTCCCGGCATCGGCCTCCAGATCGACGGCGGCAAGGCGCAGAAGCTCGACTATGTGATCTGTTTTCCGGATCGCTGCGTGGCGGAAGTGCCGCTGAGCGATCAGCTTGTCGCATCCTTCAAGAAGGGATCGGCGCTGACGCTCACCTCGGTCAATTTCCAGAACCAGCCGAACCCGATCAAGATTGCGCTGACCGGCTTCAGCGGCGCCTTCGACGGCCCGCCGCTGCAGCAGTCGGATATCGAGGACCGGCAGAAGAAGCTCCAGGAGTTCGTCGCCAAGAACAATCAGGACTTTGCCAAGAAGCTCAAGGAAGAACAGGAAAAGGCGAAGGCCGCCAACTGATCGACGGGTTTTCGAACCAACAAAAAAGCGGGGGCTCATACCCCGCTTTTTTCGTTTGGACCGGCCGTTTGTCGCGTTCAGCCAAGTCTCAAGCCAGTCCCAGCCCAGCCAGATCCCGGCTAAGTCAATGTCTCAATTGGTGCTTCGGCTCGTAGCGCCCGTCCGGCTTCTTGTCGAACATTTCACCAATCTGCGGATGCCGGACCGGTTCGCCCGACCGGTCCTCGAGTAAATTCTGCTCGGACACATAGGCGATGTATTCCGTTTCGGAATTCTCGGCGAGCAGATGATAGAAAGGCTGGTCCTTGCGCGGCCGCACGTCAGCGGGGATCGCCTCGTACCATTCGTCAGTATTGGCGAATTGCGGATCGACGTCGAAAATGACGCCGCGGAACGGAAACAGCCGGTGCCGAACCACCTGTCCGATCGAGAATTTGGCTGTCTTCATCGCACTCACCACTTGAGACTTCTTGAACGCCACGCATCCTGGAACACGCAAGGAACGCTCCAGGACTTTAGATTCTTACGCACCGGTCCGGCAAAGATTGGCCCAGACCTTAAGGTCGACATCGTCATTATTTGGCGCAGACGCGGCGTCAATTCAATCCCGATCCCCTTGATGCCGTGTTGAGCATCGCGAGATGCGGATCAAGGGCGGTGGCCAAGATCGCTATCGCTCAGCCGGTTTTCGCAATCCGCCAAAAAACGCCGCAAAACCGCTGCCGGGTCGAAGACCCTCGCGCATGAAAAACGCCCGTAACGGCGCAAACCCCTCAAGCGCGCCCAGGCCAGCGCTGCGCACCAGCTGGGCCGGCAGCATGTCGGAAAGCAGCGACATGTTGAGCAGGTTGACCGCGCTGCTGCGCGCCAGAATGTCCGGCCGCCGCTTGAAATCATAGGCTGCAAGCGCCTTGGCGGCGCCCGGGTCCGAGCGGTTTCTGCTTGCGGCACCAATCAGGTCGTCGATGTCCCGGATGCCGAGATTGAGGCCTTGCGCGCCAATTGGGGGAAACACGTGGGCGGCTTCACCGACAAGTGCCACGCGGCGCTGCGCAAACCGCCACGGGCTCACCGCTGAAAGTGGGTAGACCTGCCGGCCGGGCTCAACCGACACGCGGCCCAACATCGATTGCATCCGCTGTTCGACCCGCGTCGAAAGCTCGGCGTCGTCGAGTGCTGCAAGGTCCTTGGCGATATCGGGTTCGAGCACCCAGACAAGGCTGGACCGGTTGCCGGGCAGGGGAACCTGTGTGAACGGACCGGTCTCGGTGTGGAATTCGGTCGAGGTGAAGGCATGGTCGCTGCGGTGACCGAAATTGAGCACCAACGCCGCCTGCGGATAGGATCGGATCGAGGTCCGGATGCCGGCTGCCTCGCGGGCCGGCGACTGACGGCCATCGGCGGCAACTGCCAACGATGCCTCAACCTCGCTGCCGTCGGCGAGAACGGCATGGGCATGGTCGGCATCGAGGCGCCATGCCTCCACCATCGACTTTCGCCATTCGATGCCCGAATGCGCGACAGCCTCGGCTAGCATGCGGTTGAGAACGCTGTTGGGCAAGTTCAGCCCGAATTGCTCTTCGTTGATCTCGCTGGCGCGAAAGGTCACTGTCGGGCTGCGGATCAGCCGGTTGGTTGCGTCAACGATACGCATCACCTTGAGCGGCGCTGCGTGGGGCCTGATTCCGTCGAAGATCCCTAGCCGTTCGAACATCTTCAGGGCAGGGTTCATCAAGGCTGTCGTCCGGCCGTCGGGGCCGGCTGCATCGGGTCCGACGAGCGTCACGGGAAAGCCCGCCTCGGCAAAGCCAAGCGCCGCGATCAGCCCCGCAGGGCCGCTGCCGGCGACCAGTATCCGTGCTGTTTCCCGATGGTTCAAATTCGGCTTCCGGATTGCGAGGTGAGGCCCGTCCGACCTGCTGGTCCATATAGGTCAGGTGATGCGGCTTGATCAACGCGGCGATTCGGCCCATTCGGTTGCCATGACCGGCCAACAAGACGATTTCAGCCACCTCGACGGCACCGGCCGCGCGATGGCGAGCGTTGCATGCAGCCCTCGACTGACGGTGGGCGTCGTTGCCGGCATGGGCATCGCCGTTGCCTGGCTCCTTCTCGGCGCAATGGCAGTTCGGGGGGCGGTGAGCCGGCTCCCGGGCGCCGATGTACCCGGCGACGCCGTGCTGGAATACCTGCCGCAACTGCCGCTGCCGGATTTCCTTGCGCGTTTCTTCGCCCTTTGCCTTGCGCCGGCGCCGCTTCGCGCAAGCGTAGGCGCGCAAGGCGGGGCACTCACCGCGATGTGGCTGTTGATGGCCATCGCGACCATGCTGCCCTCCGCGGCGCCGATGATCCGCACCTATTGCGAGATCGCAGATACCGCCCGGATCAAGGGGGAACCCGTTGCCCATCCGCTGATCCTGGTCGCTGGATATTTGAGCGTCTGGCTTGCCGCCTCGGCAATATTCGCTGCCCTGACGCTCGCAGTCCATGCATTCGTGTCATCCGGGCAGATGCTCGATCCGCTGCTTGGAATTGCCGGAGCAGCCGCACTGTCGATCGCTGGTCTCTATCAGTTCAGCTGGCTGAAGGAAGCCTGTCTGGTGAAGTGCAGAAATCCGTTCTCGGTCCTGTTCGCCAACTGGAGCGCCAGGCCCATTCGCATTTTCCGGCTCGGTATGGAGCAGGGCCTGTGGTGCCTTGGATGCTGCTGGGCGCTGATGCTGGTAATGTTTGCCGTCGGTGTGATGAACGTGTTCTGGATGGCGCTGATCGGCTTGTTCAGCCTGGTCGAAAAACAGACGGCAGGCAATCTGCCGACGCGGTTGGGCGGTGCGATACTGCTTGTCTGGGCAGCCGCGCTACTAGTAGTCTCGGCATGAGGGGGGAGAATTCGATGACAGATCAAAACTGGGCAATGAAGGGAGAGCTCATCCTTTCCTGCAATTGCACGGTTTTTTGCCCTTGCGTTCTTTCGCTCGGCAATCATCCGCCTACGGAAGGCTATTGCCAAACCTGGGCGGGGTTCCGGATCGATGCCGGCCATTTCGGCGAGGTCGACCTGTCCGGCCTCAATCTTGGGCTGGTCATGGAAATCCCCGGTTATATGAGCCGCGGCAACTGGACGGCGGGCCTGTTCATCGACAAGCGCGCCTCGGTTTACGCTGTGAAGGGACTGACGAAGATATTCACCGGCAAGGCCGGTGGAACCACATCGCTGCTCTCCATCCTGGTCGGACAGTTCCTCGGTGCCGAGCAGGTGCCGATCACCTACGAGACGCGTGAGAAAACACGCATCTTTCAGATACCGAAGATCATCGATGGTGCGGTGACGCCAATTACCGGCAAGGATCGCGACAAGGATACGGTCATCAGCAATTCGGAATACTGGATTGCGCCGGAAATCATCGTCGCCAAATCCGACAAGAGCAAAATGCGGGCCTTTGGCCGCAACTGGAACTTTGCTGGCCGTTCGGCCGAAATCTGCAAGCTGGACTGGCGGGGCCCGTGAGCAAGAAGACGACGGCCAGGAAAATCGCCGACCGGATTCCGCGGCCGAAGAAGAAAGTCACGTGGCCTCAGGCGCGGGCGTTCTCGGTCCATCTCTTGACCGCGTCGGGCTCATTCCTGGCGTTTCTGTCGCTGGTGGCAGCAAGCGAGCAGCGCTGGACGGCGATGTTCTGGTGGCTGGGGCTGGCGCTTTTCGTCGACGGCATCGACGGGCCGATCGCCAGGAAGCTCGATGTCAAGGAAATCCTGCCGACTTGGTCGGGCGAACTGCTCGACAACATCATCGATTACGTGACCTACGTGTTGATTCCGGCCTTCGCGCTCTATCAGCGCGGTTTCATGGGCGAGCGCCTGTCGTTCCTGTCGGCGGCGATCATCGTGGTGTCGAGCGCAATCTACTATGCCGATACCGGCATGAAGACGAAGGAGAATTTCTTCAAGGGCTTTCCGGTCGTCTGGAACATGGTGGTGTTCACGCTGTTCGTCATCGAGCCCGGACAATGGGTTTCTTTCGCCGTGGTCGTGGTGGCCGGCATTCTCACCTTCGTGCCGATCAATTTCATCCATCCGGTGCGGGTGAAGCGGCTGCGGCCAATCAATCTCGGCATGACGCTGCTTTGGTGCGCTTTCGGCGCGCTGGCGCTGGCGCAGGCCGCACTTGCCTCCTTCTACGACCAGATCGGCGTGCTGGGCGAGCAGGTCAGCGATTTCATCAAGTTCGGGATTACGTTCACCGGGCTTTACCTCGCCTGCATCGGCGCTATCATGCAGTTCTTCCCAAATCTCGGCGCCAAGCCGGATAAGAAAGCCTGATCCCAAGAGAGCCAGAAGATGTCCAAAGCGATCCGCATCCATGCCCATGGCGGCCCGGAGGTCCTGACCTATGAGGATGCCGATCCCGGGCAGCCGGGCTCGGGACAGATCCTGGTCAAGCATACCGCGATCGGTCTCAATTTCATCGACGTCTATTATCGCTCTGGCCTTTATCCGCCGCAGGGCGGATTTCCGCTGATCCCTGGCGGCGAGGCGGCCGGCGTGGTCTTGGATGTCGGCTCGGATGTCGACTGGCTCAAACCCGGCGATCGCATCGCCTACGCCGTGACGACCGGCGCCTATGCCGGGCAGCGCGTGATCGCCGCCGACCGCGTGGTGAAGGTGCCGGACGGCATCAGCGACGAACAGGCCGCAGCCATGATGCTAAAGGGCATGACCGCCGAATATCTGTTGCGCCGTACATTCAAGGTGAAAGCCGGCGACACGATCCTGTTTCATGCGGCGGCCGGCGGTGTCGGGCTGATCCTCGGCCAATGGGCCAAGCATCTCGGCGCGACAGTGATCGGCACGGCGAGTTCCACCGACAAGATCGAGCTCGCCAAGGCGCATGGCTTCGACCACGTGATCAACTATCGCGAACAGGATTTCGTGGCCGGCGTTGCCGCTATCACCGGTGGCAAGAAATGCGACGTTGTCTACGATTCAGTCGGCAACGACACATTTCCAGCCTCGCTCGATTGCCTGCGGCCGCTCGGCACTTTCGTCAGCTTCGGTCAATCGTCTGGGCCGATCCCGCCCTTCAGCATCTCGTTGCTGGCGCAGAAGGGCTCGCTGTTCGCAACGCGGCCGACACTGTTCGTCTATAATGCCAAGCGCGAAGACCTCGAAGCTTCCGCCGCCGCCTTGTTCGGTGTGGTGCTCAGCGGCGCCGTCAAGATCAAGATCAACCAGCGTTACGCGCTCAGCGAGGCCGGCAAAGCGCATTCCGATCTCGAAGGGCGCCGGACCACCGGGACAACAATACTTATCCCTTAGGTGCCCGCCGTTTCGGGCCGCCGACGCCGGCGTTCTTGCGAACTGCTCTTTACCGCTTGAGTTTCCGCTGAAATTCTTGAAGCTCTTTCAAGTCGTGAGGCGCTTACCGTAGAGAGCAGCCCGCGCATACGATGCTTGCGGGAACACAGAACATGTCTGGCAAACCAGATGGAGGCACCGTGAGTGCAGATCAGGACGGCGCAAACCTGCTTGAGGTTCGCGGCCTCACAAAGATATTCGGCACGTTGACGGCGTGCGACCATGTCGATCTCAACATCGCCAAGGGCGAGATCCATGCGTTGCTTGGCGAGAACGGCGCTGGCAAGTCGACCCTGGTGAAAATGCTGTTTGGATCGCTGGAACCGAATTCCGGCGAGATTTTCTGGAACGGCCAGGTGGTCAGGATCACCAGCCCCGGCACCGCAAAAAAGCTCGGCATCGGCATGGTTTTCCAGCATTTTTCCCTGTTCGAAGCGCTGACGGCGGCGGAGAACATCGCGCTGTCGCTGGATGACGGCTCGCCGATCAGTACGATCGCGGCCAAGGCGAGGGCGCTCTCCTACAGTTACGGCCTGCCTCTCGATCCGCTATCGCTGGTCGGTGATCTGTCGGTCGGCGAGCGTCAGCGCATCGAAATCATCCGCTGCCTGCTGCAGACGCCGCAACTTATCATCCTCGACGAACCAACTTCGGTGCTGACGCCGCAGGAGGCCGATAAGTTGTTCGAGACGCTCGAACGGCTGCGTTCGGAAGGAAAGTCCATCCTCTACATTTCGCACCGGCTGGAAGAGGTCAAACGGATCTGCGACCGCGCCACCGTGCTGCGTCATGGCAAGGTGGTCGGCCATTGCAATCCGCGCCAGGAAACCGCGTCTTCGTTGGCGCGGATGATGGTCGGCAACGAGGTGCTGGCCGTGGTGCGGGCGCCGGCCGAGGGTATCGAGACCGCGCCGGTGCTGCTTCAAATCCGCGAACTCACCCGCAAGCCGGCGACCCCGTTCTCGATCCCGCTCAGGAACATCAATCTTGAAGTCCGCGCCGGCGAGGTGATCGGCATTGCCGGTGTGGCCGGCAACGGCCAGGGCGAATTCTTCGAATCCGTTTCCGGCGAGGTGCTGCAGCAGGATGCCGGCTCGGTCCGCATCCGCGGCAAGGATGCCGGTGGCCTCACCATCACCGGCAGGCGTCTGATGGGCGCTGCCTTCGTCCCGGAAGAGCGGCTCGGCCATGGCGCAGCACCGCGCATGAAGCTTTCGGAGAACCTGCTTCTGTCGCGCCACGCCACCGATGGCAAGATGTTTGTCGGCACCGGTGGAATGGTCAAAGGCGATGCGATCCATACCGCTGCCCAGCGCATCATAAAGGCAATGGACGTGCGCAAGAGCGCGCCGGATCCGGAGGCAGCGGCTCTTTCGGGCGGCAATCTGCAGAAATTCATCGTTGGCCGCGAACTCGACCGCCGGCCAAGCGTCTTGGTGGTCAATCAGCCGACCTGGGGGGTCGACGCGGGTGCGGCGGCCCACATCCGCCAGGCGCTGATCGAACTGGCGCGCAGCGGCTCGGCGGTGCTGGTGATCAGCCAGGACCTCGACGAGCTGTTCGAGATTTCCGATGCGATCACGGTAATGCACAATGGCGAATTGTCGAAGCCGCTGCCGATAGCTGAAGCGACATTCGAGAAAATCGGACTGCTGATGGGCGGCGCCGAACCCGGTCATGCCGAACATACGCTGGAGACGGCCTGATGCGCCTCGAACTTGTAAAACGCCCGCAGCGCTCGATGCTGTTTTCGGCACTCTCGCCTTTCATCGCTTTCGTTTTGACGATCATTGCCGGTGCCATCATGTTCGCGCTGCTCGGCGTCAACCCGTTGACCGCGTTCCGCATCTACTTCATCGAACCGATCAGCCAGGTCTGGCAGTTGCATGAGCTGGCGATCAAGGCCGCCCCCCTGATCCTGATCGCCGTCGGACTGTCGGTCTGCTACAAGGCCAACATCTGGAACATCGGCGCCGAAGGCCAGTTCATCCTGGGCGGCATTGTCGGCTCGATCATCCCCGTGCTGTTTCCGCAGTTCGAAGGCCCATTGGTGCTGCCGCTGATGCTTCTGCTCGGCATGGTCGGTGGGGCCGCCTATGCTGCAATCCCGGCACTGCTGAAGACGCGCTTCAACACCAACGAGATCCTGACCAGCCTGATGCTGGTCTATGTCGCCCAGCTCTTCCTCGATTGGCTCGTACGCGGGCCGTGGCGCGATCCGCAGGGCCATGGTTTCCCGCAGACCATCCAGTTCAACGACTCGGCGATACTGCCGGAACTCCTCCCGGAATCCGGCCGGGCAAACTGGGGATTTGTCTTCGCGCTGATCGCGGCGATACTGATCTGGATCCTGATGAGCCGTATGCTGAAAGGCTTCGAGGTCCGCGTGCTCGGCTCAAGCCCGAGGGCAGGGCGCTTCGCCGGGTTTGGCCTTAACCGCATGGTCTTCTTTGCCTTCCTGCTGTCGGGCGCACTGGCCGGACTTGCAGGGATTTCGGAGGTCTCGGGAGCCATCGGACAATTGCAGCCGGTGATCTCGCCCGGCTACGGATTTACCGCTATCATCGTGGCATTTCTCGGCCGGCTCAATCCGCTCGGCATCGTCGCCGCAGGCCTTGTGCTGGCGCTGACCTATCTGGGCGGCGAGGCAGTGCAAAGCGCGCTCGGCATCTCCGACAAGGTGGCGCGCGTGTTCCAGGGCATGCTTTTGTTCTTCGTGCTCGGCTGCGACACGCTCATCCATTACCGCATTCGCCTGACCGGCTTTTCCGCGCCGAAGCTCGAGGCAGGGCCGAAGCTGGAGGAAGCCCGCTGATGGACATCACCGTCAACATCCTCTTGACCATCGCGACGGCGGCGACGCCGCTGCTGATCGCGGCGATCGGCGAACTGGTGGTCGAACGTTCGGGTGTGCTCAATCTCGGCGTCGAAGGAATGATGATCATGGGTGCCGTCGGCGGTTTCGGCGCCGGCTATCTCACCGGCTCGCCTTGGATAGGGCTGTTGGCGGCAATCACCATGGGGGCAGTGTTCTCGCTGCTGTTCGCCGTCATGACGCTGTCGCTGGCCACCAATCAGGTGGCCACCGGCCTGTCGCTGACACTGCTCGGCCTCGGCCTTTCCGGCATGATGGGAACGAATTTTGTCGGCCAGCCCGGCGAAAGGCTGCCAAACCTCGATATTCCCGGCCTGACCGCAATCCCGGTCGTTGGCAGGCTGCTGTTCGGCCAGGATCCAATCTTCTACATCTCGATCGCGCTGACCGCCGCCGTCATGTGGTTCCTGTTCAAGACCCGCACCGGGCTCACGCTGCGCTCGATCGGCGACAGCCATGCATCCGCCCATGCGCTTGGCATCCATGTCATCCGCTACCGCTATCTCTCAGTGATTTTCGGCGGCGCTTGTGCCGGCCTCGCCGGCGGTCACCTATCGCTGGTCTACACACCGCAATGGGTGGAGAACATGACCGCCGGCCGCGGCTGGATCGCGCTGGCTCTGGTCGTCTTCGCCTCCTGGCGGCCATGGCGGGTGCTGGCCGGCGCCTATATTTTCGGCGCGATCTGGGTTGGCCAGCTTCACGTCCAAGCCATAAATCTGCAGGACTTCGTCGATGCGCCCTGGTTGCTCTACAAGTTAATTGCGTTCTTAAAATCGTTTCCCTCGCAACTGCTTTCTTCGCTGCCCTATCTGGCAACCGTCGTGGTTCTCGTTCTAATTTCGCGCAACAAGCGTTTGACGATGATGAACACGCCGGCCTCCTTGGGCCAGCCATTCGTTCCGGATCGTTGACAACAAAAAGACGGAAGCTCCAAGGCTTAACTCAGAGAGGTAACACAATGAAAAAACTGCTTATTGCCCTGATGGCGGCGACGGCCGCATTGTCGCTGGCGGCATCAGCCGAGGCGGCGGACAAGCTGAAGGCGTGCTGGGTCTACACCGGCCCGATCGGCGATTTCGGCTACTCCTACCAGCACGACCAAGGCCGCCTCGAGGTGGAAAAGGCACTCGGCGACAAAGTCGAGACCGCCTATCTCGAAAACGTCTCCGAAGGCCCCGATGCCGACCGCGCCTTCGAGCGCCTGGCGCGCGAGGGATGCAAGATCATTTTCGGCACGTCCTTCGGCTTCATGGACCCGGAAGTGAAGATCGCCAAGAAATTCCCCAAGGTGATGTTCGAGCACGCCACCGGCTACAAGACGGCCGAAAATCTCGGCATCTACAATGCGCGTTTCTACGAAGGCCGCTACGTGCTTGGCCAGATCGCCGCCAAGCAATCGAAGTCGGGCGTCGCCGGCTACATCGTTTCCTTCCCGATCCCGGAAGTGGTGATGGGCATAAATTCCTTTATGCTCGGCGCACAGTCGATCAACCCGAACTTCAAGGCGAAGATCGTGTGGGTGAACTCCTGGTTCGATCCGGGCAAGGAGGCCGATGCTGCCAAGGCATTGTTCGACCAGGGCGCCGATATCGTCGTCCAGCACACCGACTCGACCGCTGCCTTGCAGGTGGCGGAGGAGCGCAAGCTGCACGGCTTCGGGCAGTCCTCCGACATGATCAAGTTCGCGCCGCACGCGCAGCTGACCGCGCTGACCGACGAGTGGGGTCCCTACTACATCAGCCGGGTCCAGGCGGCGCTCGACGGCACCTGGAAGCCAGACAATGTCTGGCTCGGCATTAAGGACGGCGCCGTCAAGCTGGCGCCGTTCACCAACATGCCCGACGACGTCAAGGCGATGGCCGAAGCCACCACCAAGAAGATCGCCGACGGCTGGAACCCCTTCACCGGGCCGATCGCCAAGCAGGACGGCACACCTTGGCTGAAGGAGGGCGAGGTCGCCGACGACGCCACGTTGCTCGGCATGAATTTCTACGTGAAGGGCGTCGACGACAAGCTGCCGCAGTAGGCGGTCGGAAACATATCGAACGAAAGGGCGCCACGTGGCGCCCTTTTTCATTTTGGACGGAATATCAGACTGCTGAGCCGTAAAGGTCGTAAGCGTCGGCGCGCTCGATCTTGACCGTGACGATGTCGCCGGCGCGCAGTGGCCGCCGCGACTGGATATGGACCGAGCCGTCGATTTCGGGCGCGTCGTATTTGGTCCGGCCCTTGGCCGAATTGCCATGCGCCTCGTCGATCAGGACCGGCAGGCGCTTGCCAATTTTCTTGGTTAGCTGCGTTGCCGAAATCTTCTGTTGGCGCTGCATGAAGCGGTGCCAGCGGGCTTCCTTGATCTCCTGCGGCACTTGCTCGAGGCCGAGCTCGTTGGAGCGGGCGCCTCTGACCGGCTCGTATTTGAAACAGCCGGCGCGGTCGATCTTGGCCTCGTCCAGCCAGTCGAGCAGCATCTCGAAATCGTCGTCCGTCTCGCCGGGGAAGCCGACGATGAAGGTGGAGCGGATGGCAAGGTCCGGGCAGACGTCGCGCCAGCCGCGAATGCGCTCGAGCGTCTTTTCGCCATGAGCGGGCCGGCGCATGTTCTTCAGCACCTGCGGCGAGGCGTGCTGGAATGGGATATCGAGATAGGGAAGAATCTTGCCCTCGGCCATCAGTGGAATGACGTCCGCGACATGCGGGTAGGGATAGACATAGTGCATGCGCACCCAGACACCGAGCTTACCCAGTTCTTCCGATAGATCGAGGAATTTCGCCCGCACTTCGCGATCGCCGAACATGCTGGTCTGGTATTTGATGTCGATGCCGTAGGCGCTGGTATCCTGCGAGATGACGAGGATCTCCTTGACCCCGGCCTTGGCCAGCTTCTCGGCTTCGCGCAACACGTCGGCGGCCGGCCGCGATACCAGGTCGCCACGCAGCGCCGGGATGATGCAGAAGGTGCAGCGGTTGTTGCAGCCTTCCGAAATCTTGAGATACGCATAGTGGCGCGGCGTGAGCTTGACCCCTTGCGGCGGCAAAAGGTCGATGTGGGGATCATGGCTCGGGGGGGCAGCCTCATGCACCGCCGCCATCACGCTTTCATAAGCTTGTGGTCCGGTGATGGCGAGGACGTTCGGATGTCTTTCACGGATGACGTCCGGCTCGGCGCCGAGGCAGCCGGTGACGATAACTTTGCCATTCTCCGAAAGTGCGGAGCCGATGGCGTTGAGCGATTCGTCGCGAGCCGAATCGAGGAAGCCACAGGTGTTGACGACGACCAGGTCGGCGCCGTCGTGCTTGCGGGCGATCTCGTAGCCTTCGGCGCGCAGGCGGGTGATAATGCGCTCGGAATCCACAAGGGCTTTCGGGCATCCAAGGCTGACGAAACTGACGCGAGGGGCGGACATCTAAGCTTTTCCGGATTTTCAGGATTGGCGGCGCAGTATCACACTTGTCGCGGCATTGGTATGGGCAGCGGCTGCGGCGAAACGCAACCGCCAGCGTCGCCGAAGGCTCGCCGAAGCTGAAAGGCCGGCCGATGAGAATTCGAGTCGGCGTGTCAGCTCACCGCACTGCTGACATGCGGCAAGACTTCCACCGCGCCCCGGTAGATCATATCGAGTGCGACATAAAAGATGATCAAAAGGCCGATATAGGCGATCCAGCGATGGCGGTGCAGCAGCTTGGCGATGAAGCTCGCGGCAAGGCCCATCAGCGCGATCGACAGGACGAGGCCTATCACCAGCACCTGGAAGTGATCGCGCGCCGCGCCGGCGACCGCCAGTACGTTGTCGAGCGACATCGACACGTCGGCGATGACGATCTGCAATGCCGCCTGACCCAAGGTCTTCTTGCGCGCCTTGCCGGCCACCATATCATCGCTGTTGATATCGGAATTGGACAGCGCTTCGGTCGCCTCCACCTCGTCGGCATACGACGTGCGCAGCTCGCGATACATTTTCCAGCACACCCACAGCAGCAAGATGCCGCCGGCCAGCAGCAGGCCGACAATCTGTAACAGGGTGACGGTGATCGCAGCAAAACCGATACGCAGCACCGTCGCCGCCACCACGCCGATGAGAATCGCTCTCTTGCGCTGCTCGACCGGCAAGCCCGCCGCGGCCAAGCCGATGACGATGGCGTTATCGCCTGCAAGCACGAGGTCGATGGCGATGACCTGGAGCAGGGCAGAGAAGCCCGCGGCAGTGAAAATTTCCATCGACTGGAAGTCCCTTGCTGGTTGGCCGACCGTTCGCGTCGAATGCCTGGAGGGCCTAACGTGTATGGTTCCTGCGCGTCAAGGGACTGGTTGGAACAAGGTCGGCAAACCGCCCGTTATTGCGGCAATATACAGAGTTTGCGACGATCGGCCCGAACACCGGCAAAATGCGGCCACAGGTCGCGAATGCCTAGTTATAGAGATTGTATTTGGGCCAGTCGCTTTCCGGAATTTCATCACCGATCCGATAGCGGAGCTGCAGGACTTCCATATGGTCCGGCGCTGTTTCGCATTTGAATTTCAGCCGGTACCACTGTCCCTTGCTGCGAAACGCAGCACCCGGGCTCTTGATCGCATCGGCGCCCATTTCGGGCGTCGCAAAAGCGTAGGCGACGACACGATCGGCTTTGTATTTGTGGTCGTCGCGGGTAATCCGGTCGAGAATTTCGGCGTCGCATCGCTGCTCCAGCCGGGTTTGCGGATCGAGTTTCAGCAGGCCGGCGCGCAATGCGCTGTCCATTGCGCTGGCCGGCCAAGCCACTATCGTCCATGCGAGGACCGCAGAAAATAGTTTATTCATGGGCGGGAGAAGCATCATATTCGGGCGGAGAAATCAACCCGACGAAGCGCGGCTGCGCGGCGGGTGACAGTCTTCGCTTTGTGGCAGGTTGTTGATTACGCAATAGTATCACCGGTACTTTGGTATCGTTGCCACGATCAGCACCTGTTGCATTTCAGCGACGCGAGAGGTGGTGCGCTGCATGGGGCAAAGCGGCGGTCGCCCCGAAGCGGACCGGCCTGTTAAACCCAGGCAGTCGAGAATCCGACGAGCGGAAAACTCGACGTCATGCCTGCAGGATTGAAGACGGATATGGCGGAGGGAGTGGGATTCGAACCCACGGTGGGCTTGCACCCACGCCGGTTTTCAAGACCGGTGCCTTAAACCGCTCGGCCATCCCTCCAAGGTGATTTTTCAATCACTTAGGATATCGCGAGAGGAGCGGGTTCGAGTTGTCGGTACCGGATTGGCACCAGGACGTTCCCCGACCGGTTCGCGCTCCATTCCTGTAAAGCCGCATTCAGCGCCAAGTCAACCGTGGCGGCCGCACCTTTCGGCGCGATCCAGGGCGGTGAGCAGCGTCATGGCGAGCTGTGTTTGTGCTGAGTGTGGAAAATCGTTTTTAAAACCCGCACGGACTATTAATCGTTGAGCGCTGATATGTTGGGCGCGTTAGGCACATGTAAGTAAATCGTATTCTGGAGTTGATTTTGGCCGTACTTGGCGCTCTCCCGCCCGGTCTTCGCTGTAGACCAGTCCGCGAAACCGACTGGGAGGGAGTGGTTGATTGCCTGTGCAGGGGCTTTCCGGCGCGTAATCGGAGTTACTGGATACACGCTCTGACCCGCTTGTCGCAGCGGCCTGTGGTTGCCGAGTTCCCACAATATGGCTTTGCTTTGGAGCATGCCGGTCGGATCGTCGGCGTCGTGCTCACCCTTTATGCTCGCTATCACGGGTCGGAGAGCGAGGAAATTCGCTGCAATCTTTCAAGCTGGTCAGTCGATGCAGATTTCCGTCCCTATGGCGCCATGTTGGTTGCGGCGGTTCTCAAGCGGAAGGACGTGACCTACACGAACATTTCGCCTGCACAAGCGACATTGAAAGCCAACCGGGCGCTCGGCTTTCGGCTCTTCTCCAGCGGACAATTTACCTTCTTGCCGGCTTTAAGTTCGGCGCAGCGGTCATGTCGCGTGGTCGAAGTGCGTCCCGATCTCCCGGAATTGGCGATGCTGCCCGAGAGTGAGAGATACATACTGTCGGAACACGCCGCGCTGGGCTGCCTGTCGTTGATCTGCATTTGCGACGGAGCAGCGTTCCCCCTTGTGTTGATGCCGCGCCGAATGTTGCACGGTGTTATCCGATGCCACCAAGTCATCTATTGCCGCTCGCTTGCGGATTTGAGCCGCTGCGCCGGCGCGATGGGGCGCTTTCTCTTGCGAAGCGGAATCCTGGTTTGCTTTGTCGACGCCAAGGAACCGATTCCAGGCTTAGTGGGATGGTACCGCCCCAACAAGGGGCTGAAATACTTCAAAGGTCCCAGACCACCCGCACCTGGAGATCTGACGTTCACCGAACTTGTGATCTTCGGTCCCTGAATCTGCGCTCGCAGATACGCCAAGCCAGGGGCAAAGTGCGCCACCAACGAGCGTTTCTGATCGATAAGCGATGATTTTCATGCCGATCAGCGAGGCGGTCCATGCCACAATCTCGCCCGGTTCCGACCACAATCGGTTAATACGGTGATAAACAATTCCTGCGCACAAAAAGGATTGGGGTAGGACGTCGCCGGCGTTTCTGAAGTGGGTGCTTTGGCATCGCTGACGTTCATGCTGCGGTGCCTTCGTCGATGCTATAGGGGACAATCAAAATATGCAGACCACGGCGCGCCCGCGTCTTCGTCGCGCTTCTGCTTTCGCGCTGTTTGCCTTGTCGGCAGCCTTTCTTGCAGCATGTGCCGGGCCGCAGCAAAGGGCGATGGTCAACAAGAAACCTCGCTCCAAGGAATATTTTTCCGAAGCCGAATACGGCGTGAAAGCCAGCCCGCGCGTCATGTTCAAGACGTCTCGCGGACGCGACCAGCTCGGCAAGCCCTATCAGGTGCGCGGCAAGTGGTATTATCCGAAGGAAGACAAACGTTACGCCAAGGTTGGCCTCGCATCCTGGTATGGTGAGGCCTTCCACGGCCGGTTGACGGCCAACGGCGAAGTCTACGACATGGCAGATCTGACGGCGGCGCATCCGACCATGCCGCTGCCGAGCTATGCGCGGGTCACCAACATGAAGACCGGCAGCTCGGTGATCGTGCGCGTCAACGACCGCGGGCCCTATCATGATGGACGCATCATCGATGTTTCGAAGCGCGCTGCTGAAATGCTCGATTATGCCAATGTCGGTACGGCCGAGGTGAAGGTTGAATATGTCGGCCGTGCGCCGCTCGAAGGCAATGACGGGCAGTATCTGGTGGCTTCGTATCGTCCAGGCAACAGGGCGCCGGATCCGTCGGACGGTCTGCCCAGCGGCGTCATGGTCGCGATGAATGGGCCGTCGCCAAGCCTGCCGGTGAGCGCTGCTGCCGTGCCGTTCCCCGGTCAGCTGACGAATTCCGGGCAGGGATCCGATGCACGGCCTGTCATGGCGGTGCAAGCATCTGCTTCGGGAGACATTGTACTGCCCGATTTCGGCCCGATCGTGCCGGAGCGTCCGGAGATCAACCTGCCGGCGCAATCGCCGTTCACCATGGCGTCGCTGTCTTACGCCGACGAGCGCGTGCAGCGCGCCTCCAACGCGTTTGCCGGGCTGGATCGCACCGGCATGTCGTCCGCCGAGCTTCTTCAATCGTGGAAGCGGCAAGCCCCTCCAGCCGGGTCGCCCACCGCCTATGTCGCGGCGGGTTCATTCGAGAATGCCGCCGAAGCGGAGCGTGTGGCTGCCCAGCTTTCCAGCTTCGGCAAGACCGAAATCCAGCGCTCGGAACTTGAAGGCAAGGACTGGTACTCGGTCAACCTCTTTGCCGACGGTCGTGGCAGCCTGGACGAGATGCTGCAGGCAGCGTGGTCGCATGGTGCGCCGGATGCGCTTGCTGTACGCAACTGAGCTTGGGGCTGCCTGGTTTTTTCGCGCGCGATTGATCCGCCAGGCAAAAGCCTGATAGCTTCTGCCAACTTGCAAAAGCGCCGGCTCATTGGTCGAACCTGATGAAATCTTTTCACCCTTTCACCGGGCTTGTGGCGCTCGGCCTGCTGCTGCTCTCGCTTGCGCAGGCCTCAGCTCAGCTTTTCGAGACCAAGGCCGCCCAGGCCTTCATGATCGATGCCGAAACCGGAACCGTGCTGTTTTCCAAGGACGCCGACAGGTTGATCCCGCCGGCCTCGCTGGCCAAGCTGATGACGATGGAAGTGGCTTTCGACGCCATCAAATCAGGGCGCATGACGCTCGATGACACCTTCGTGGTGAGCGAGAACGCCTGGCGCAAAGGCGGCGCTCCTTCGGGGACATCGACCATGTTCGCCAAGCTCAAGTCGACGATCCGGCTGGAAGACCTGATCCAGGGCGTGACCGTGCAGGCGGCCAATGACGGCTGTATCGTCATCGCTGAAGGGATGGCCGGGTCCGAAGCAAACTTCGCGGCGCAGATGACCGGGCGTGCCCGCCAGATCGGCTTGCAGAAATCGACTTTCGTCAATTCCACCGGTCTGCCGGCCGATGGGCAGCAAACGAGCGTTCGCGAACTCGCGCTTCTGGCGCTGCATATCTGGCGCAACTACCCGGATCTCTACCGCTATTACGGCCAGAAGGATTTTACCTGGAACAAGATTTCCCAGAGGAACCGCAATCCGCTACTGGCCATGGACATAGGCGCCGACGGGCTCGCGGTCGGTGCCAGCGAGCAATCCGGGTTCGGCATTGTCGGCTCGGTCAGCCACAACGGCACAAGGGTGATCGCGGCGATGAGCGGTCTGGCAAACGACCGTGAGCGGGCTGAGGAAGCGCGAAAGCTGCTCGACTGGGGCGTTCGCTCCTTCGAGAAGACTGAAGTATTCGCCAAGGACGAAGTGGTTGGCGAAGCCCAGGTCTTTGGCGGCGCCAAGTCCGGTGTCGCGTTAAAGGCAAAAGGACCGGTGCAGATCTTCCGGCCGATCACCAACCGCGACAAGCTCACCGCCAGGATCGTCTATGACGGACCGGTGGCAGCGCCGGTGGAGGAGGGGCAGCCGGTGGGTACGCTGCGCGTCTGGATCGGCGATACGCTGAGCCAGGAGACGCCGCTGTTTGCCGCCGAGTCGATCGGTGTCGGTTCGCTGCCGCAGCGCGCGCTCGACGCCGCCAAGGAACTGGCCGTCGGCTGGCTGCGTTAGCACCGTCGCGGTGGACCTTTTTTCCCGCCGGGACTATACGGTCCCCGAAGTATGGACAAAGGCTTTGGCGCGCGGATTTTTCATCACTTTTGAAGGCGGCGAAGGAGCAGGCAAGTCGACGCAGATCGAGCGGCTGGCAAAGAAGATGCGCGCCAAGAAATACGATGTGCTGGTGACACGTGAGCCGGGTGGCTCGCCGGGCGCGGAGGCGGTCAGGCATGTCCTGCTTTCAGGCGCAGCCGAGCCGTTCGGCCCCAAGATGGAAGCTCTGCTTTTCGCCGCTGCGCGTTCCGACCATGTCGAACAGGTCATCCGGCCCGCAGTCGAGCGCGGTTCGGTCGTACTTTGCGATCGTTTCATGGATTCCTCGCGCGTCTACCAGGGCGTCACCGGCGGCCTCGACCCGGCATTCATGGACGCATTGGAGAAGGTCGCCATCAACGGCATGGTGCCGGACATGACACTGATCTTCGACATCGACCCCGCCGAGGGCCTAAGGCGCGCTACCGCCCGGCGGGGCAGCAGTGACGGACCGGACCGCTTCGAGAAAGAAACATTGGCCATCCACCAACGCCGGCGCGAGGCGTTTCTCGCGATCGCCTCAGCTGAACCCGAACGCTGCGTTGTCGTCGATGCCTCAGCCGACCTAGATGCGGTGGAGGATGTCGTTACCGCCGCGGTCTTCGCGGCTCTCGAGAGGATGATGCCGGCGCAAAGAAAGCAGGCGGCGCCAGCATGATTTTCGAACGCATCGCGCCCGAACAGCACGACACGCTGGACGGGGTGCCCGAGCCATCCGAGACGCCGCGTCTTGTCGGTCACCTGCAGGCGGCCAACATGCTCGCCACCGCTTACCGCTCGGGAAAGCTGCCGCACGCACTGATCTTTGCCGGACCGGTTGGCATCGGCAAGGCGACGCTGGCCTTTCACCTGGCGCATCATCTGTTGAAGCACCCGGCCTTCGAGCAGGCGCCGGAAAGCCTTGCCGTTCCAGATCCGGCTTCGTCGCTGTTTCGACAGATCGCCACCGGCGCGCATCCTTCGGTGCTGCATCTTACACGCCCGGTGAACGACAAGACCAAGAGCTTCAAGACAGTGGTCACGGTCGACGAAATCCGCAAGGTCAGCCGTTTTCTGTCGCTGACCTCGCACGACGGCAGCTACCGGGTGGTTATCGTCGATCCCGCCGACGACATGAACACCAATGCTGCCAATGCCTTGCTGAAGAATCTTGAAGAGCCACCCGCGCGCACCTTGTTCATCCTCATCGTCCATGCGCCGGGCAGTCTGCTGCCGACGATCCGGTCGCGCTGCCAGATGGTGCGGTTGGCGCCGCTCGATGCCGAGAGCTTGATGACGGTTCTGGAAGGCATCGAGCCGCCGCCGCCGGAGGATCCTGGGGCGCGCGCGGCGCTGGCGGAGCGGGCAGGGGGCAGCGCGCGCAATGCGATCCTGTTGACGCAGTATGGAGGGCTCGAAATCGCCGCCACCCTCGACGCCCTGGTAATGTCCAAGAAGATAGATGTCGCTGGCGCCTACCGTCTTGCCGAGGCGGTCGCCGGCCGCGACCAGGCAATCCCGTTCGAGATATTCAATCGCCGTGCGCTTGATCTGCTGTCGGCCGGCGCCAGCCAGGCCGCGCTCGCCGGCGATCTCGCGCGGGCCAAAACGCTGTCGGATACTTGGCACGAGGCTTTGAACGCTATATCTGAAACCGAGACCTACAATCTCGACAAAAAGCAGCACGCCTTGACCATGATCGACCGCCTGAATTCTGCAATGCGAATGTGACGGCCGCTGGCGTGGCTTTGAAGCCCCTGAGTGTTGATCCCAATCAATCGCAGGAACTTCGAAACCGACCACATTGGCGTCGGATGGCAATTGTCGTTTCGATGCGATATCTCACCGCGACATCTTTCATTCAGACATTCATGACGGCTCATCCATGGCACGCGAAAAATACTACGTCACGACGCCGATTTTCTATCCGAACGGCAAGCCGCATATCGGCCATGCCTACAATGTCATCGCCAGCGACACGCTGGCCCGCTTCCAGCGGCTCGATGGCAAGGACGTCTTCTTCGTCTCGGGAACCGACGAGCACGGTTTGAAGATGCAGCAGACGGCGGACGCCGAAGGCCTGACGCCGAAAGCGCTTGCCGATCGCAACTCGGCGATCTTCCGCTCGATGCTCGAAGCGACCGGTTGCTCGAACGACGTTTTCATCCGCACCACCGAAGAGCGTCATTACAAGGCCTGCCAGGCGATCTGGACGCGCATGGCTGAGAATGGCGACATCTACCTCGACCGCTACAGTGGCTGGTATTCGGTGCGGCAGGAAGCCTATTTCGACGAGGCCGAAACCAAGGTCGGTGACGACGGCGTGCGCCGCGAACCGCTCGGCTCGCCTGTCGAATGGACCGAGGAAGAGAGCTATTTCTTCCGCCTTTCCGCCTATCAGGACAGACTGCTCGCGCTCTATGAGAACAGCCCCGAGTTCGTCGGACCGGCGGAGCGGCGCAATGAAATCATCAGCTTTGTCAAATCCGGCCTGAAGGATCTGTCGATCTCGCGCACCACATTCAAATGGGGCGTGCCGGTGCCCGGCGATGAGAAGCATGTGATGTATGTCTGGGTCGATGCCCTAACCAATTACATCACCGCCGCCGGTTATCCGGATCCGACCAATGAGAGATGGTCTTTCTGGCCGGCGAACGTCCACGTCATCGGCAAGGATATCATCCGCTTCCACGCGGTCTACTGGCCGGCATTCCTGATGTCGGCCGGCATCGAATTGCCGAAGCGCGTGTTTGCGCATGGTTTTCTGTTCAACCGTGGCGAGAAGATGTCGAAGTCGGTCGGCAATGTCGTCGACCCGTTCGCGATGATCGAGCACTACGGCCTCGACCAAGTGCGCTATTTCTTCATGCGCGAAGTGCCGTTCGGCCAGGACGGCAGCTACAGCCATGATGCAATCGTCAACCGCACCAATGCCGACCTCGCCAACGATCTCGGCAATCTGGCGCAGCGCTCGCTGTCCATGATCGCCAAGAACTGCGGCGGCGTGGTGCCTAAGCGCGGCGAATTGAGCAATGCCGACAAAGCGATCCTCGATCAGGCAGATACCGCCCTTGTCACGGCGCGCAGGACGATGGCCGACCAGGGCATCCACTTTGCTCTGGCGGCGATCTTTGGCGTGGTGGCCGAAGCCAACCGCTATTTCGCCGGGCAGGAGCCATGGGCACTGAAGAAGACCGATCCGGCGCGCATGGAAACGGTACTGTGGACGACCGCTGAGGTGATCCGGCGTGTCGGGTTGCTGTGCCAGCCCTTCATTCCGCAGTCGGCGGCAAAGCTGCTAGACCTTTTGGCGGTGCCGGCCGGCAGCCGTAATTTCGAGCATGTCGCGGAAGGCCATTCGCTGGTATCCGGTACGCCGCTGCCGGCGCCGGAACCGGTATTTCCACGCTATGTCGAGCAAACGGGTACAAGCGCCTGATGCTGGTCGACAGTCACTGCCATCTCGACTTTCCGGATTTCGCCGAAGAGCGGGCGGCCATCGTCGCCCGCGCCCTAGCGGCCGGCATCGGCCGAATGGTGACGATCTCGACGAGGGTGAAGCGATTTAACCAAGTGCTTGAGATTGCAGAGACTTTCGATGATGTCTATTGCTCGGTCGGCACCCATCCGCATAATGCGGCCGAAGAGCTTGACGTCACTGTCGATGATCTGGTGCGGCTCTCTGCTCATCGCAAAGTGGTGGCGATCGGCGAGGCCGGGCTCGACTATTTCTACGACCATGCGCCGCGCGACGCACAGGCGCGGGGCTTTCGCACCCACATCGCCGCGGCGCGCGTGACCGGTCTGCCGCTGGTCATCCATTCGCGCGACGCCGACGATGACATGGCTGATATCCTCGAAGAAGAGACAGGGAAGGGCGCCTTCCCCTTCATCCTGCACTGTTTTTCGTCGGGGCGTCGGCTGGCCGAAATCGGCGTGGCGCTCGGCGGCTACGTCTCGTTTTCCGGCATCCTGACCTTCAAGAACTCCGCCGAGCTGCGCGCCGTCGCCGCCGATGTGCCGCGCGACCGTCTGCTGGTCGAAACCGACGCGCCATACCTGGCGCCGATCCCGTTTCGCGGCAAGCGCAATGAGCCCGCCTATGTCGCGCATACAGCCAAGGTGCTGGCCGAGACGATCGGCGTCAGCGATGCCGAGATCGCTGACATCACCACGGATAATTTCTTCCGGCTGTTCAGGAAAATGCCGCGCCCGAGCGCGCCGGGCGCCTGACGCATGAGCGACCGGTTACGTCTTACCGTCCTCGGCTGCGGCTCATCGCCGGGCACGCCACGCATCACAGGCGACTGGGGCAATTGCGATCCCGCGAACCCCCGGAACCGGCGCACGCGCACCGCAGCGCTCGTCGAGCGGATCGCGGCGAGTGGCGCCCGGACCACGGTCGTCATCGACACCGGCCCGGATTTCCGCGAGCAGATGCTGCTGGCATCGGTCAAGCGCATCGATGCGGTGGTCTATACACATCCGCATGCCGACCATATCCACGGCATCGACGATTTGCGCGGCTTCGTGCTCGAGCAGCGCCACCGGATCGACATCCATGCGGATCAGGCTACCATGCTGCGCCTACGCGAGGCGTTCCGCTACTGTTTCGAAACACCGAAAGGCAGTTCGTATCCGCCGATCGTCAACGCCCATATCATCGACCACCACAGGCCGGTGGTGATCGAAGGCGAGGGCGGCGCCCTCACCCTCGAACCGCTGCTGCAGCTCCATGGCGACATCACCTCGCTGGGTTTCCGCATCGGCGGGCTGGCTTATTGCCCTGACGTCAGCGACTTTCCGGAGGCGACCGCCAAGCGTTTGCGCGGGCTGGACATGCTGGTCATCGACGCGCTGCAATACACCGTCCATCCGAGCCATCTGTCGCTTGGCCAGGCGCTTGGCTGGATCGAAGGACTGGCGCCGAAGAACGCGGTGCTGACGCATATGCATGTTCCGCTCGACTACGCCACGGTAATGGCCGAGACGCCGGCCAACGTCGAGCCTGCTTATGACGGCATGACGATCGAAATCCCTTACGAATCAGCGTGAAGGGCGAGGTTTTTACGGCTGGGTTCCCGGGTTTGGATCTCGCGGAGTGCTATCTTCACGCACATCCAATCGGCTACGCCAGTTCCATAATCTATCTTATGCGACTAAAGGCTATAGCATCCGTTGGCGGCGAGATTAGACCGTTCACTCTTAGACATTCGCAACAGCGCTGTGGGGCAACGGGCATGCTAGGATTGCGAATCATGAAGACGCTTCCGCTGCTTGCAGGTCTTGCCCTCACCCTCGCCTGCGCGCTCACCGATGCGCGAGCTCAGGATGTCAGTCGTACGCCAGGCGAGAACGACCTGGCTTTCGCCAAACGTGTTGTTGGGTTCGCCGACAATGCTGATCCGCACACCACAGCCGTGAGCTGGAACGGCCTCCAGACACTCTTCGTCGATTACCAGACCGCCGAGGAATATCCGGAACGCCCGCTCGTCGCGCTGCAACGGCTAGCTGACAACAGATATCGCGCAATCCAGGTCACGCTCGGTGAACAAGAGGGCGACACACCGGACATCGCGCTCGGCCTCGCCAACGCCGACCACGACCCGGCAAAGGAACTGATCGTGATACTTTCCTGGGCTCAGATGCACTACGATGTCGAAGGGACGCTCTACGAAGTTCGCATCTTCGATGGCCCCAAGCCAGGCCAGAAGGCGCTGACTCAATTGAAAGCGAGCCGGAAGTTCGACGCCACATGCGACTGCCATTGGCGCGACGGCACAACGAAGCACTTCCGCTTCAAGACGATCGCAGCGGTCAAGGCTGAACTGAAGCGCCTGGGTTATTAGCCGCCGGCGAGGGCTCGCTTCCCGGATGTTGCCCTCGCCATCTCGCCTATGCTTACCCGCAATCGTCCCCAGCGCCGGTACAGGCACAGTCTGGGTCGCTCGTCAGAACTCCATATCACCGAAGTCACCGCCATTGTCGGAGCTGGCATCGCCTGCCTGATCGGCTTCGTCCGGCTGCGGCGTCGGCTGTTCACCTGCCTTCGCTTCGCTGCCGCCAAACACGCCGGCGATCGCGTTGCCGAGCAGCACGCCGCCCGCCACGCCCATCGCGGTCTGCGCGGCGCCGGCAAGAAAACCGCCGCCTGCCCGCTGTGGCGTGTCCTGCGGCCCTTCAGTTGCAACGGAGGCGGTGCGCCCTACCCGCGGCACCGAGCCTGAGCGCCTGCCGCCGCTGCGGCCGAAGAAGCCGCTGAGCGGTCCACCGCCGGCCGGCTGCCGCGCCTGCTCCTCCAGTTCTTCTATGCGCGCCTGAGCTGCGTTCAGGGCCTGCTCCTGCACCACGATCGTCTGGGCCATGTAATATGGCGCCCCAGGCTGCTGGGTGATCTGGTCCTGGATGAAGCGCTCTGCTTCGGCATCGCGCCGGGGCGCCTGGCGCTCGGCGCTTGCCAACTTCTCGAAGAGCTGTCCGATCGCTTGCTGATCGTTTCTGTCCATGATGTCCAACTCCGGTCTTGGTTCAACGCCGGCTATTCGCGCTCGCCGGTGAAGTTCAACAGCAGTTGGAAGATGTTGATGAAGTTCAGATAGAGCGAGAATGCACCGAAGACAGCGAGTTTCTGCTGTGATTCCGCGCCGAAGTTTTCCGCATACTGCTCTTTGATCGTCTGGGTATCCCAGGCGGTGAGGCCTGTGAAGACGGCGATGCCGATCACAGAGATCGCGAATTGGAGCGCGGTCGAGCCCAGGAAGATATTGACGATGCTGGCGATCACCACGCCGATCAGGCCCATGATCAGGAACGACGAAAACTGCGTCAGGTCGCGTTTGGTCGTGTACCCGTAAAGGCTGGTCGCGCCGAACATGGTGGCGGCGATGAAGAAGGTGCGTGCGATGCTGGTGCCGGTAAAGACCAGGAACACGGAAGCCAGCGACAGGCCCATGACCGCGCAGAATGCCCAGAACATCGCCTGGGCGCCGGCTGCCGACATCGCCTGCATCCGAAACGAGAACAAGAGCACAAAGGCCAGCGGGGCCAGCATCACCACCCATTTCAGCGGTGTGGAGAAGATCGGCACGTAAAGAGCGGGCGTGGAAGCCACCACGAACGCGATCACGCCCGTAACGACGAGGCCAAGGCCCATATAGTTATAGACGCGCAGCATGTGCCGGCGCAGGCCTTCATCGTAGACGGCTCCGGCTCGGGCTCCGGCCCCGATATATCCGAGATTGTTCATGTGGTTCTCCTTCTTGCAGGTCGATCAGTAAAGCGTTTTGGCGAGCGCTTCGGCCGTGCGATCGAGACCGCCGACATCGCTGCGTCCGACGACCGCGTAGGCGACCTCGCCGATCTGGAAATAAGCCGAGGAAACTTCGCCCGAGGGAACGACGGTCGGCTTGACGACGTCGAATGTTCCGGGCCTGATCGCGAACAACGAGACCAGCCCCATCTCTTTCGTCTCGACAGCCATCTCGACGCTCGGTCCGAATTGCGATGGATAGATCTGCACGTCACGGACCGTCCAGTCCGCCGGCAGCGATGGCATCACGATCGCCGTCGCGGCGCGGATTTCGTCGGCATTGTAGCCGGGTGCTTCGGGTTGCGACGACATCGCCTCGCGCACGAGCGTCGTGCGGTGCGCCCGGACCGCGTCCTCCACATAGGCCGGCGGATGGGTCGAAGCGACGACTTCCGTCACCGATATCGGTCCGATGAGCCCGTTCGCAAGCCAGCCGGCAGCGACGAAGACAGCAACTGCCGCAGCTCGCTGCAAAGCACCAAGGACGCGGCCGCGCGCCAATCCCCGCTCCAGCCGCCGTGCAGCATCGGCCGTCGCGGGCCGCGCCATGCCTTTCGATCCGGCAAGCGCCACGCGCAATTCGTCACGCATCCGTAAGTCGGACATCACCCGCGCGGCCGCGTCCGGGCGGGCCGAAAGGAACGCCTCGACCTCGATGCGACGAGCCACGTCCAGCTGATCGTCGACATAGGCGTCGAGATCAGTGTCGGTGACGGGATCGCGCAGTTGGTTCATGATCCACCTCCGACGATCTTCAGATGGCCTTTCGCGCGTGCCGGCACCGCGTCCTCCATCTCGCGCAGGGCCGCACGCGCCCTGCCGATGCGCGACATCAGCGTGCCAAGCGGCACGCCACTCACCTCAGCGGCCTGGCTGTAGCTAAGCCCCTCGATGGCGACGAGATGCAACGCCGAACGCTGCTCCTCCGGCAATTCGAAAAACGCTTCGCGCACCTGCGCCAGACGGACCGAATGTTCCTGCGGCGCCGGGACATTCGCCTCGGCGAGATAGCCGGCCTGTTCGATGCGCATTGCTTCGGATTTGCGGGACCGCAGACCGTCGATGAATGCATTATGGACGATCGACAGCAGCCATACGCGAAGATTTCCGCCGGAGCGGAAGCTGCCGCGTCGCTCATAGGCACGCACCAGCGCATCATGCACCAGATCCTCTGCATCGGCGCTGTCGCGCGTCAGCGAGCGTGCATAGCGGCGCAGCGAACCGAGCTGTCCCAGAATATCGAAGCGTGGCATCGGCCGTTTCATGTCCTGTTTACGGAGCAGGTCGGGATGTTAATCCCGCTCTCCCCGAAATTTTCTTACGGCTCGCCGCGTTCTCGTCCTGGGAGATATCGGGCCCGCTCTCGCCCGCCAGATAGTATCGGCCGCCTTCGAGGCAAACCGGCGCCGAGTTGGCGCATATGAAACTGCTGGCAAAGCACGGCCGGTTTGCGTATCACTCCGCCGCCAACGGAACCTTATCGATGTTCGAAAATCTCCAGCCCGCGCCTGCCGACAAGATCCTGGCCTTGATCGGCCTCTATCGCGCCGACCCGCGTCCCGACAAGGTCGATCTTGGGGTCGGCGTCTATAAGGATCGCGACGGCAAGACGCCGGTGATGCGCGCGGTGCGCGAAGCCGAAAAGCGGCTGTTGCAGGGCCAGGATACCAAGACCTATCTCGGCCTTGCCGGCGATACCGCCTTCAACGCGGCGATGGCCAGGTTGGTGTTCGGCCCAGCCGCCGACATGACGCGCATTCGTGCGGCGCAGGCGCCAGGCGGCTCCGGCGCGCTGCGGCTGGTAGCAGAGCTGCTGAAAAGGACCCGCACCGACGCGATGGTCTGGCTGTCGGATCCGACCTGGCCGAACCACATGCCGGTGATGCGCGCCGCTGGCCTGCAGACACGCGAATATCCCTATTTCGACGCTGCTTCTGGTGCGGTTCGCTTCGACGACATGCTGAATGCATTGAGAACCGCGAATCCTGGCGACGTCGTATTGTTGCATGGCTGCTGCCATAACCCGACAGGCGCCAATCTAGACATCTCGCAATGGGCTGCCATTGCCGATCTTGTCGTTGAGCGCGGCCTGCTGCCCTTTGTCGACATCGCCTATCAGGGCTTTGGCGAGGGACTTGATGCGGATGCCGCCGGCTTGCGTCTTCTGGCGGCAAAAGTTCCGGAAATGGTCGTTGCCTCCAGCTGCTCGAAGAACTTTGCCGTCTATCGCGACCGAGTCGGTGCAGCGCTGATCATGGCGAAAGGTGGCGCGCAGGCGGATTTGGCGATGGGCCAGATGCTGTCGGCGGCGCGCGCCATGTATTCGATGCCGCCGGACCACGGCGCGGCGGCGGTGCGCATCGTGCTTGAAGACCCCGCATTGCGTTCCGACTGGGAGGCAGAGCTTGAAGAGATGCGGCTGCGCATGCTGCGGCTGCGCGTCCAGTTCGCCGAGGCGCTGCGGCGGCAGTCCAACTCCGACCGTTTCGATTTCGTCGCCAGCCATCGCGGCATGTTTTCCCGGCTTGGCCTGTCGGAGGCGCAAGTCGAGCGGCTGCGCGCCGAGCATGCCATCTATATGGTCGGCGACAGCCGCATCAACGTTGCCGGCCTGCCCGAGGACGGCATGGATGCGCTCGCCAAGGCGATAGTCTCCGTGCTCG
Organism: Mesorhizobium sp. M0998; assembly: GCF_040318885.1. Lineage (NCBI taxonomy): Bacteria > Pseudomonadati > Pseudomonadota > Alphaproteobacteria > Hyphomicrobiales > Phyllobacteriaceae > Mesorhizobium > Mesorhizobium sp. M0998. Next base: position 42,304 of record NZ_JAMYND010000017.1, on the reverse strand, counting down.
ACTGATGCTTTTGCTAACTAGGATCTTCCGGAAACCGGCTTCCACTTTCGTATCATGGTCTGGCGGCCCGTCTGTGGACAAGGCGCCCTCACCGGCTGAAGCCGTTGGCACAGCCGTGTACAGGATAGCGTTTCCCAGATGAAACCCTCGAAAGACATTTCCCGACTGATCGAGATCATGGCAGCGCTGCGGGCGCCGGAAACCGGCTGCCCGTGGGATATCGAGCAGGACTTTTCGACAATCGCGCCGTACACGATCGAGGAAGCCTACGAAGTGGCGGACGCCATTGCGCGTGGCGATCTGGACGATCTGCGGGATGAACTCGGCGATCTCCTGCTGCAAGTGGTCTACCACGCGCAAATGGCCGAGGAGGCCGGCGAATTTTCATTCGGCGATGTGGTCCTGGCCATCACCACAAAAATGATCCGCCGCCACCCCCATGTCTTCGGCGACGACAAGGCGCGCAGCGCCAGCATGGCCAAGGGCATGTGGGAAAAGATCACGGCAGAGGAAAAGGCGGAGAAGCGCAGTGCGCGCCTCGCCCGTGGGCTCGACCCGGAAGACCATGGCAAGGGCTTTCTCGACAGCGTGCCAGTCGCCCTGCCCGCGCTGACCCGGGCGCTCAAGCTGCAGGAAAAGGCCGCCCGCGTCGGCTTCGACTGGAGCGAGGCGGCACCGATCCTCGATAAGATCGAGGAGGAGATTGGCGAATTGCGCGAAGCGCTGGCCAAAGGCGACAGCGCGCCGATCAAGGATGAGTTCGGCGACATGCTGTTTGCGGTCGTCAATCTCGGCCGGCACCTCAAAATTGATTCCGAAGCGGCACTCAGCGGCACCAACGAAAAATTTCGGTCGCGCTTCCACTATGTCGAGCGGACGCTGCAAGCGTCGGGAAACAGCCTCGAAGAGGCAACGCTGGACGAGATGGAAGCGCTCTGGCAGCAGGCAAAAAGCGCGAAGTAAACGCCCCTACCCGTTGTTTTGACGGCGCAATCGGCTTTCGATCTCCTGCCGGGCGCTGTGCGTGGCCTTGAGCGCGATGGTCACGCTGCCATCCTCATTGTCGTCGCGCGAGATGATGTCGCCGTTGCGGTAAAGCCAGTCGACGACGCCGAGTTGGTCGGGCTTGAGTGTGACGGTGAAGGTCTCCAGTTCGCCCGACATCATCGTCTCGATGATCGCCTTCAGCGCATCGATGCCCTCGCCGGTTACCGCCGATATGGCGATCGGCGGTGCCTTCTTGCCGTCAGCACCATCGGCAAGCAGCCGCGCCCGGTTGCCCTCGTCGAGCCGGTCGATCTTGTTCCATACTTCGATGACGCGCTTGCTATCGCGGGCATCGACGCCGAGATCGGCAAGGATGCGCTCGACATCTTCGGCCTGCGCGGCCGTATCGGGATCGGAGATGTCGCGCAGATGAATGACGAGGTCTGCCTCGACCACTTCCTCCAGCGTCGCCCTGAAGGCCGCGACCAGATGCGTTGGCAGGTCGGAAATGAAGCCGACCGTATCGGAAAGGATGATCGGCGTGCCGTGCGGCAGACGCACGCGGCGCAGCGTCGGGTCGAGCGTGGCAAACAGCATGTCTTCGGCCAGCACCCCTGCTCCGGTCAGCCGGTTGAACAGAGTCGACTTGCCGGCATTGGTGTAGCCGACGATCGCCACTACCGGAAATGGCACCTTCTTGCGCTTGGCGCGGTGCAGGTCGCGGGTGCGGCGCACAGTTTCGAGCTCGTGCTTCAGCTTGGTGATCTTGTCCTGCAGCACACGCCGATCCGACTCGATCTGGGTCTCGCCAGGGCCGCCGAGAAAGCCGGCGCCGCCACGCTGGCGCTCGAGGTGGGTCCAGCTCCGCACAAGGCGGCCTTTCTGGTAGTTGAGATGGGCAAGATCGACCTGCAGCGTGCCTTCCTTGGTGCGGGCGCGCTCGCCGAAAATCTCCAGGATCAGCCCGGTGCGGTCGAGCACCTTGGCGTTCAACTCTTTTTCGAGGTTGCGCTGCTGTACCGGGGTCAGCGGATGATCGACAATGACCACTTCCGCGTGGCCCTCTTTGACGATCTCAGCGAACTCCGCCACCTTGCCGCTGCCGAGCAAGGTCGCCGGGCGTGGATCGTTGACGGTCACCACCGCCGTGTGGACCAGGTCGAGGTCGATGGCGCTGGCGAGGCCGACGGCCTCGTCGCGACGAGCCTCGGCGGAACGGGTCAGGCGGGGGCGGTTGGTGTCGTCGTCGCCACGCGGCTGCCGGGTAAGCACCGGCACGATTACCACCGCCCGGGTCGGGCCGTTGGCCTCTGTCCCGGTCTGATGTGCTGGTTTTCCGCGAACGCGGCGGTCCGCGTCTTTCTCACGCGCCAATCAGGCGCCCTGGCTTTCCTCACCATCGAACATCTGAACCGGCTGGCTCGGCATGATCGTGGAAATAGCGTGCTTGTAGACAAGCTGGGAATGGCCGTCGCGACGCAGCAGAACGCAGAAATTGTCGAACGAAGTGACCACGCCGGTCAGCTTCACGCCGTTGATGAGAAAGATGGTGAGTGGATTTTTGCTCTTGCGAACTGAATTCAGGAACAGGTCCTGAAGATTTTGCGATCGTTCCGCCATTGTTCTTGTCTTTCGCCGATCCCCTTCGGTTTGCAGGCCAATGCGCCAAATTAGCCGGCACATGTCAAGCACGCAAACACCATCTTGCCGTCAGTAACGACAAGCAGAACGAGATATATTGATGTTCATTCCATCTGTGCGGTTATCAGGCTGGACTTTTTTCCGCAACGTCAAAAAAGGCCTGCCGTAATGAAACTGTTATCGAGCCCGGGTGGCCGTTGGCGACGGGAGCGCCATCGATCGCCACCACCGGCATGGCAATCGTGGTCGCGGAGCTGATGAAAACCTCGCGCGCGGCCTTGGCTTCGGCCACCGAAAAACCGCGCTCCTCGATCGTCAGGCCGAGCTTGGCGGCCACGTCGAACAGCGTCGTACGGGTGATGCCGCGCAGGATGCCGTGCTCGGCCGGCCGCGTCACCAGCACGCCATCCCCGGTGATGATCCAGGCGTTCGACGATCCACCTTCCTTGACGGTGCCGTCGACATCGACGAACCAGGCCTCCTGAGCGCCGGCTTCCTTGGCTTTCTGCTTGGCCAGCACGTTCGGCAGCAGGCCGACCGACTTGATATCGACCCGATCCCACCGGTTCTCCGGCACTGTGATAACCCGGATCCCGCTCTCGGCCCGCTTCGCGGCAGCTGCAGGATCGGCTTTTTTGGCAGTCACCACCAGCGACGGCTTCGTCTCCGCCGGCGGGAAGAAAAACTCGCGGCTGGCGACGCCGCGTGTCACCTGGACATAGACCAGGCCGTCGACGACATGGTTGCGGCGCACCACCTCGCGCATGACGAGCGGCAGCACGCCGCGCGTGATCGGCCAATCGATCGAGAGTTCGGCAAGTGAGCGGTTCAATCGGGCGAGATGGCGGGGCATGTCGACGATGAAGCCTCGTGCCACCTCGCAGACCTCGTAGACGCCGTCGGCGAATTGATAGCCACGGTCCTCGATATGCACGGAAGCTTCGGCGTGAGCGACGTAGCGCCCGTTCACATACGCAATGCGCGGCATGGCTAACCCCTGAAAGAAGTCCAGCTTTCTTATGCGATTCCAAGACCGCCGTAACCGATAATTGCGTGGGCCACGACTGGTTTGGCTGTCAGACGCCCAGCGACTTCAGCTTGCGGTGCAATGCAGAGCGTTCCATGCCGATAAACTCTGCCGTCTTCGAGATATTGCCGCCAAAACGGTTGATCTGGGCGATCAGATAGTCCTTCTCGAATTGTTCGCGCGCTTCCCGCAGCGGCAGCGCCATTATGTGCTGATCGGATTTGTTTGGAGTGCGCGGCATGACGTCGCCGATCTCGGCAGGCAGGAGATCGGCGGTGATCGGCGCATCGACATCGTCGCCGCGCGCCAGGATCATCAGCCGCTCGACATTGTTGCGCAACTGGCGAACGTTGCCCGGCCAGTTATGCGCCTGCAGCACCGCCAGCGCGTCGTCGCCGATGCGGCGCGGCTTGATGCCGGCCTGGCGGGCGATCTGCTTCATGAAATTGTCGACCAGATAAGGAATGTCCTCGCGACGCTCGGCCAGTCCCGGCACCATGACCGGAACCACGGCCAGGCGATGATAAAGGTCCTCACGGAAACGGCCGTCGGCGATCATGGCTTCCAGGTTCTGCGAGGTCGACGAGACGATGCGCACGTCGACCTTGACCCGCTTGGTGCCCCCTACCCGCTCGAACTGCTGTTCGACCAGCACGCGTAGGATCTTGTTTTGCGTCTCGCGCGGCATGTCGGCCACTTCATCGATGTAGAGAATGCCGCGATGGGCCTCCTCCAGCGCACCGACCTTGCGTTCGACGCCGTTCGATTCGGTGCCGAACAGCTCGATCTCCATACGCTCTGGGGTGATGTTGGCGGCGCTCAGCGTCACAAACGGTGCACTCTTGCGCGCTGAGAGCGCGTGGATGGCGCGCGCCGCCAGTTCTTTGCCCGAGCCGGAGGGGCCAATGATCATGACGCGGCTGTTGGTCGGCGCGACGCGCTCGATGGTCTGGCGCAATTGGCTCATTGCCGACGACATGCCGATAAGGTCGAAAGTCTCGCCGCTGCGCAGCTTGAGATCCGAAACCTCGCGTCTCAATTTGGACGTTTCAAGCGCCCGTTCGGCAATAAGGATCAGCCTGTCGGCCTTGAACGGCTTTTCGATAAAATCATAGGCGCCGCGGCGGATGGCCGAGACCGCCGTTTCGATATTGCCGTGGCCCGAGATCATCACGACCGGCAGGTTCGGGTGCATCGTCTTGATCTCGTCCAGCAAAGCCAGGCCATCGAGCCGCGAGCCCTGCAGCCAAATGTCGAGGAAGATCAGCCTGGGTGCCCGGTCGGCAACTGCCGCCAGCGCGCTGTCGGCGTCAAACGCCGTGCGTGTTTCGTGACCTTCGTCGCTCAGGATACCGGCGACGAGTTCGCGGATGTCTTCCTCGTCATCGACGATGAGAATATCAGACGCCATTACCGACCTTTTCAGTTTCTTTTTCGTGTTCCGTCTTGCCCTCGCCGCGCATCGGAACGGTGGCGGCAACCGGCAGGATGATGCTGATCATTGCGCCCCGCCCATCGTGGAAGTCCGCTGGTGCATCGTGCAATTCGAGTCGCCCGCCATGGTCCTCCACGATCTTCTTGACGATAGCGAGGCCAAGCCCGGTGCCTTTCTCGCGTGTCGTCATATAAGGCTCGAGCAAGCGCTGCCGGTTTTCGCGCGGCAAGCCCCTGCCGTTGTCGATGACGTCGATTCGAATCGCGCCATTCTGACGCCCGGCTTGAATCCGGATTATGCCGTGCGGACGATCCTCTGCATCAAGTCCGTCGATGGCTTCGGCAGCATTCTTGATGACGTTGCCGAAAGCCTGCGCCATCAGCCGGCTGTCGAACGTGCCTTTGAGCGGCTCATTGCCGAAGACGCGCTCGAAGGTGATGTCGGCGCGGCTCACTTCGACCAGGAACGAGGCCTCGCGCAACGAATCGCGCAGATCGATTGCCTTCATTTCCGGTTTCGGCATGCGGGCGAACGCCGAGAACTCGTCGACCATGCGGCCGATGTCCTCCACTTGCCGGATGATGGTGTCGGTGCATTGATCGAAAACCTCACGGTCCTCGGTGATGACCTTGCCGTAACGGCGCTTGATGCGCTCGGCCGAAAGCTGGATCGGCGTCAACGGGTTCTTGATCTCGTGGGCGATGCGCCGCGCCACGTCGGCCCATGCAGAGGAACGCTGTGCCTGGACCAGATCGGTAATGTCGTCGACTGTCACGACGTAGGATTTATCCTCCGAACCGTCGTCGCCGGCTTCAATCGTGATCTGCACGTTGAAGGTCCGTTCGGTGCCGGCACGATAGAAGGTGACCTGTTCGCGATAGACCGGCTTGCCCGATTTGCGGCCGATCTCGAAGACTCGGCCGACATGCGGCAGCACGGCGGAAAGGTTCTGCCCAAGCGCTGCCGTGGCGGATATGGCCAGCATCGTTTCGGCCGAACGGTTGACGATGGTGACGATGCCATATGGATCGACGCCGATGACCCCGGCGGTGACGCCGGCAAGCACCGCCTCCGAAAAGCGCCGCCGCTCGTCGATCAAATCCTTGGCCGACAGGATCTCGTTGCGCTGCGATTTCAGCTCCATCAGCATCTTGTTGAAGGTGTCGCCGAGCGAGGCGACGTCACCGTCGGAGGGGCGGACAGGCACGGCTACGTCGAGATTGCCGGTAGCGACCTCATCGGCCGCGCCGATGAGCTGACGAATCGGCCGCACCAGGCGGTCGGCCACCGCAATGCCGGTCCAGATGGCGGACAGGATGATGATCAGCGTCAGCGACAGATAGGGAAGCGCGAAAGCCACTTGCGAGGTGCGGCGATTGTCTTCGAGACCGCGATATTCGGCGGTGTTGGATTTGACGATCTGCCGCGCCTTGATCACCTCGGGATCGACGAGGCGGATGGTGTAGAGATAGAGGCCGTCGATCTCGCGCAGCTTGACGATGGCACCCATGATGTTGCGGGTGCGCGGTTCTATCAGCACCGGCTTGCCGTCGGCAGCGCTTGCCACGGCGCCCTCAGGCGGCTCCGGCATGGCAAAGTCCGCGTCGGTCTTGGCGCTCATAACGAAGGAACCATCGGGCTTGATGAGTGCGGCGTGCGCCAGCGAGCGTCCCACCGCCTCCTTGTTCATGAGGTCGAGAAAACCGGTACGATCGAGGCCGTAAAGCGTGCGCGAAGCGTCGAGGTCGTAAGCCATCGACAACGTCGTGCCCTGAAGATTTCGCGCGTTTTCCTGCACATAGGCGTCAGCGATAGACAACGACGAATTGACGATCGTCTTGGTGCGGATCTCGAACCAGCGGTCGAGGCCGATGTCGAGCGTGATCGACGCGATGATCGCCACCATGATCGCGGGGATGGCCGCGACTAGCGCAAACATCGCCACTATGCGCACATGCAGGCGCGACGCAGCCTTGCCATGCCGTCGTGCCATCAGGATGCGATGCACCTCGCGGCCGACCAGCAAGATCAGAAACAGCACGAACGCCGCATTAAGCGCAATCAGCGCCAGCGTCGTCCTTGCGTCGGGCGTGATCGGCGTGGCGCCAACGAGAATGGCGAAGGAGATCGCCGCCGTCACCAGCGCGCCGGCAATGGCGACCACGCCCGGCAGCGCAAGCAGCCGGCGACCGTCTCGCGCGCCCGTATTGCTGAAAAGCGATTTGCTCAGTGTCGGTGCGTGCAGGGCCATGTCGCCGTCTAGAGCCAGTGATTGCGTCGGATGTATGCAACGCATTGTGGCGATTATGCAACAAGTGTGGCCGAGACGGAAATCTTTCGGCAATCGATCCCCTGGAAAGCGCTCGTAAAGGGATTCGTCTAGACCTGCCTGGACGATTTGTAGACGTTGACGCCGAGTTCGCGAATCTTTTTGCGCAGCGTGTTGCGGTTGAGCCCCAGCAATTCCGCAGCCTTGATCTGGTTACCGCGCGTTGCGGTCATCGAGGCGAGGACCAGCGGGTATTCGACCTCGGAGAGGATTCGCTGATAGAGCCCGGCCGGGGGCAAGTCGCCGGCAAACGAGGCAAAATAGCGTTGCAGGAAATGCTCCACCGCCTGGCCGATGGAAAGGTCGTCGGGAATGAGGTTGCCGCCACCTGGAACGACAGGCCTTTCACCGGTCTTCAACTCCGCCTCGATGATCTCGGCGGAAATCTCGTCCTGCGAATACAGTGCGGCCAGCCTGCGGATGAGGTTTTCGAGTTCGCGCACGTTGCCCGGCCATGGGTAGCGCTTCATCAGCTCGATGCCGCCGGTGGAAATGCGCTTGGTCTGCAGGCCTTCACTGGCGCCGAGCTTGAAGAAGTGCCGGACGAGGTCCGGAATGTCCTCCGATCGCTCGCGCAGCGCCGGCAGCCTGAGCGGCACAACGTTCAAGCGGTAGAACAGGTCCTCGCGGAAAAGCCCCTGATTGATCAGCGTGCGCAGGTCCTTATTGGTGGCAGCGACGATGCGCACGTCGGTCTTGATCGGCGTGCGGCCGCCGACCGTGGTGTATTCGCCCTGCTGCAGCACACGCAGCAGCCGCGTCTGCGCTTCCATCGGCATGTCGCCGATCTCGTCGAGGAACAGCGTGCCGCCTTCGGCCTGCTCGAAACGGCCAGTGGAGCGGTTCTGTGCGCCGGTAAAGGCGCCCTTCTCGTGCCCGAATAGTTCCGATTCGATCAGGTCGCGTGGGATCGCCGCCATGTTGATGGCAACGAAGGGACCGCCTCGGCGGCGGCCATATTCATGCAGCGCGCGCGCCACCAGTTCCTTGCCGGTACCCGATTCGCCCGAGATCATCACCGTCAGGTCGGTCTGCATCATGCGCGCCAGCATGCGGTAGATGTCCTGCATGGCCGCCGAGCGGCCGACCAGCGGCATCGTTTCAGGCGGCTCGTCGGCACGCGTATCGATCTTCGGCCGCCGCGGTTCGGAAAGCGCGCGGTTGACGATGTTGAGCAGCTCGGTCAGGTCGAACGGTTTCGGCAGATATTCATAGGCTCCGGTTTCGGAGGCCCGGATCGCGGTCATGAACGTGTTCTGCGCACTCATGACGATGACCGGCAGTTCCGGTCGCGCCTTCTTGATGCGCGGCAGCATGTCGAAGGCGTTCTCGTCGGGCATGACAACGTCGGTGATGACCAGATCGCCCTCGCCCGCCGCCACCCAGCGCCACAGCGTCGAGGCATTGGAGGTGACGCGCACGTCGTGACCGACGCGCGAAAGCGCCTGGTTGAGGACTGTGCGGATGGCCGCATCGTCGTCAGCGACGAGAATATTGCCGCGAACGGTCATTTGCGGTCTCCTTCACCGTCGTCGTCGGTGCCAAACTGGGTTTCTTTCCATGCCGGCATCAGGATACGGAAGGTGGTCCCGCGCGGCGTCGATTCGCATTCAATGATGCCGCCATGCTCGCCGACGATCTTTGCGACCAGCGCCAGACCGAGACCGGAGCCGTTCGGCTTGGTGGTGATGAAGGGATCGAACAGGATCGGCAGGATATCTTCGGAGACACCCGAACCGTTGTCACGCACGCAGAATTCCAATGGCAGCGACACGCGGTCCTGCGTTCCGGGCACAGAAACGCGAATGCCCGGGCGGAAGGCGGTCGACAGCATGATCTCGCCCTGTGGATCGCTGCCGATCGCCTCGGCGGCATTTTTTACCAGATTGAGGAAGACCTGGATGAGCTGGTCGCGATTGGCAAAAACCGGAGGCAATGATGGATCATAATCCTCCAATATCTTGATCCGCTTGGCAAAACCGTTCTTGGCGATTGCCTTGACATGGTCGAGCACGACATGGATGTTGACGGGGTAGCGGTCGATCGGCCGCTCGTCCGAAAACACCTCCATGCGGTCGACCAGCGAGACAATGCGATCGGTCTCGTCGGTGATCAGCCTGGTCAGTGCGCGATCCTCGTCGGACGCCGACAGTTCAAGCAGCTGCGCGGCACCACGAATGCCGGACAGCGGGTTCTTGATCTCATGGGCAAGCATCGCGGCAAGGCCGGTGACCGAGCGCGCCGCACCGCGATGCGTCATCTGCCGGTCGATCTTGTCGGCCATTGAGCGTTCCTGGAACATTACCACGACGGAGCCTGGAAATTCCGTCACAGGCGCGACGTAGAGATCGACCACCTTCTCGATGCCGAGCCGCGGCGACGACACGTCCACCCGGTATTCGTTGACTGGCGCCCGGCGCTCGCGCACCTGGTCAACAAGCGTCAGCAGCGGGCTGCCGAAAGGAATGAGCTTGTGCAGCGTGTTGCGGGCGAGCATCGTGGCGCTCGAACGGAAAAAATCCTCGGCATCGGCATTGGCGAAGGTGATGAAGCCTTGCGGATCGACCATGATCACCGGCCGACGAATGGTGTTGAGCACAATATGCGCGGCGTCCGCCATATCCGTGCTCTGTGTGACGGTGGCGTTCATGCCGCACTCCGCAGGTTCGCCGCTTCGGGAGCGCTCGAAAATACGTCGCGCAGCAAGGCTATGACGCGCCCAGGCTCGAAAGACGTGAGTATGGCCTTGCGCCGGTCGTCGCTTGTGGCGGCGTGGCGGTCGAGATACCAGCCGAGATGCTTGCGCGCCTGGCGCAATCCGCTTTCCACGCCATAGAGCGTCAGCATGTCTTCGTAATGGGCAATGACGTAATCGGTCAGCGCTTGCGGGCTTTCCGGCATGCCGGATACCGGCTCGGCCAGCGCGGCCGCTACAATGCTGCCGGCGGTCCACGGCGCGCCATAGTGCGCACGGCCGATCATCACCGCGTCGGCGCCGGATTGGTCAAGGATCGACGCAGCCTCTGCCGGCGAGCCGACATCGCCATTGGCAACCACAGGGATCGAGACGGCCTGCTTGACGCGTGCGATGGCACGCCAGTCGGCCCTGCCCTGATAGAACTGGCAACGTGTGCGGCCATGCACCGTCACCATCATCACCCCGGCCTGCTCGGCGCGTCGCGCCAGCATTGGCGCGTTGAGCGCGCCTTCGTCCCAGCCGAGCCGCATTTTGACCGTGACCGGCACGTCGACCGCGCCGACTACCGCTTCGATCAGCGACAGCGCGTGGTCGAGATCTCGCATCAGTGCCGAACCGGCATAGCCGCCCGTCACCTTTTTGGCCGGACAGCCCATGTTGATGTCGACGATGTCGGCGCCTTCGCCGGCTGCGATTCGCGCGCCCTCGGCCATGTGCGCCGCCTCACGGCCGGCAAGCTGGACCATGTGGACAGGCAGCCCGGAATGACGGATGCGCAGGCCGGAACCAGCCCTGCCCTTTGCAAGCTCGCCGCTCGCCACCATTTCCGATACGACCAGCCCGGCGCCATGCGCATGGGCGCGTTGCCGGAACGGTTCGTCGGTGATGCCCGACATGGGCGCGAGAAATACGCGATTGCGGATTCTCACGCCACCCACATCCAGCGGCGAAGCCAATTTGGTCACATCAGGCATGCACAAAAACCAAGCACCTTCGGTTGCTGCACATTCTCTAGCCAGAACGGCGGCAATGTGCAACGCGCAATGTCGTGACATTAAGGCGCATTTGGGAAAAAAGGATCGCCGGATAGCATCAATCCTAGGTCTTCCGAAAGCGATACCACTTTTCGGGATCATGCGCTAAGCGTCTCGGCATGAGAGATGTGAGCGAAAAGCAAGCTGCGGACGACAAGGTCGCGGTGGTCATCGTTGCCGCCGGCCGCGGCGCGCGCGCCGGACAGGCCAATGGGCCGAAGCAGTACCAGCAGATTGGCGGCGGCGCCGTTATCGCACGCACGCTCGACGCCTTTCTGACGCATCCGAAAATTGGAGCTGTCGTCGTTGCTATACATGCCGAAGACGACGCGCTTTTCCGCCGCGCCGCCGGCGCGAACGCCGACCGTGTCGTCGCGGTGACTGGCGGTACGTCACGGCAGGAGTCCGTCCGCCTTGGACTGCTGGCGTTGAGAAGCAATGCGCCGGGCCGGGTCTTGATCCATGATGCGGCCCGGCCGTTTGTCGATGCGGAACTGATAGACCGCACGATCGCCGCCATTGGCGAGCGCCAGGGGGCACTGCCTGCCTTGCCGGTTGCCGATACGCTCAAGCGCGAAACGGCCGAAGGCATGATCGGCGAAACCGTGTCCAGGGCCGGGCTTCATGCCGCACAGACACCGCAAGGCTTTCCGTTCTGGCCGATCCTGGCTGCGCACGAAAAGGCTCATCATCTGGGCAAAGCGGATTTCACCGACGATGCGGCAATCGCCGAATGGGCGCATATTCCGGTGAAGATCGTTCCCGGCTCGCCGGATAATGTCAAACTGACCTGGGCACGGGATATTGCAATGGCGGATCAGCGGCTTTCCAGCGCCCCACGTTTTCCCGACATCCGAACCGGCAATGGCTATGACGTGCATGCGTTCGAGCCCGGCGACCATGTCACCCTGTGCGGCGTCGCCATTCCACACGACAGGAAGTTATCCGGCCATTCGGATGCCGATGTCGGTCTCCATGCCTTGACCGACGCCCTGCTGGCCACCTGCGGCGCCGGTGACATCGGCACGCATTTCCCGCCCTCCGACCCGCAGTGGAAGGGGGCCGCTTCACGCATCTTCGTCGAACACGCGGTGAAGCTGGTGCGCGCGCGCGGCGGGCGCATCGCCAACGCCGACATCACCCTGATCTGCGAGGCGCCGCGCGTCGGCCCACATCGCGAGGCGATGACCGAAGCGCTTTCGGCAATGCTGCGAATTTCGCGCAATCGCATCTCGATCAAGGCGACAACCAATGAGAAGCTCGGCTTCGTCGGCCGTGAGGAAGGCATAGCGGCCATCGCGACCGCCAGCGTTGTGTTTCCAGGGGATGTCCCCGAGTGAGCAATAGCGATCTCGCAGATGCCCTGCTTCAGGCCTGCCAGCAGCGCGGCATCATGCTGGCGACGGCGGAGAGCTGCACCGGCGGCATGATCATCGCCGCGCTGACCGACATCGCCGGCTCTTCCGCGGTGGTCGATCGCGGCTTCATCACCTATTCCAACCAGGCCAAGAGCGAGATGCTCGGCGTCTCGGCCGCTACACTCGAGGCGCACGGCGCGGTCTCGCGCGAGACTGCGGTGGAGATGGCGGCCGGAGCCTTGGCGCATTCGCCGGCCGGGCTCGCCCTGGCGGTGACCGGCATCGCCGGTCCGGACGGCGGCTCTGCGGAAAAACCTGTCGGCCTGGTCTGGTTCGGCGTTGCCGTGGCTGGCCGGCCGGTGGTCAGCGAATGCCAGCTGTTCGCCGACAAGGGCCGTGATTTCATCCGCCGGGAGACGGTCCGTCATGCGCTTGAACTGGGTCTGCGCGCGCTCGCTGCGGATCAGGCCGTCGATGGCGCGCCGTAGATGATTTCGGCCCGTTTCTCGAACGCCTCGGAGAACATGCGGAAGGCGCGGTCGAACATGGTTCCCATCAACGCACCCAAAATGCGGCTCTTGAACTCGTAGTCGATAAAGAAGCAGACGTTGCAACCAGCGCCGTCCGCCGGGTCGAAGCGCCAGACATTGCTCAGATATTTGAAAGGGCCGTCGATGTATTTGACATCTATGGCGTTCTCGTCCGGCTTCAGCAGCACCTGCGTGGTAAAGGTCTCGCGGATCGCCTTGTAGCCGATGCTCATGTCGGCGATGAGCAAGGTGCGCCCGTCGCGTTCCTTGCGTGAGCGAACCGTCAGTGCCTCGCAAAGCGGCAGGAATTGCGGATAGGATTCGACATCGGCGACCAGAGCGAACATCTGCTCCGGCGTATGCGCAACGCGGCGATGGGCTTCGAATTGTGGCATAAAACCAGTGTTAGGCGGACTTTTTGAGAAACGCTTCGCGCGCCGCGCGCAACCTGGCAAAGTCGTCCCCGGCATGGTGCGACGAGCGCGTCAGCGGGCTCGACGCTACCAGCAGGAAGCCCTTGGTCCTGCCGATCGTCTCAAAGGACTTGAATTCCTCCGGCGTGACGAAGCGGATCACCGGATGGTGCTTCTTCGACGGCTGCAGATATTGGCCGATGGTCATGAAGTCGACATTGGCCGAACGCAAATCGTCCATCAGCTGCAGAATTTCGTTCCGCTCCTCGCCAAGGCCGACCATGATGCCGGACTTGGTGAAGATCGAGGGGTCAAGCTCCTTGACCCGCTGCAAGAGCCTGATCGAGTGGAAATAGCGCGCGCCCGGCCGAACCGTCAGATAGTTAGACGGCACGGTCTCGAGATTATGGTTGAAAACATCCGGCCTGGCCGCCACCACGATCTCCAGCGCACCGTCCTTGCGCAGGAAATCGGGCGTCAGGATTTCGATCGTAGTCGATGGGGTCGCTGCCCTGATCGCACGGATGACATCGGCAAAATGCTGGGCCCCGCCGTCGGCGAGATCGTCGCGATCGACGGAAGTGATGACGACATGGCTCAAGCCCATCTGCTTGACCGCATGCGCGACACGCGCCGGCTCGTCGGGATCGAGTGCGGTAGGGATGCCAGTGGCGACATTGCAAAAGGCGCAGGCCCGCGTGCAGATCTCGCCCATGATCATGAAGGTGGCGTGCTTCTTCTCCCAGCACTCGCCGATATTGGGGCAGCCCGCCTCTTCGCAAACCGTCACCAGTTTGTGGGACTTCACGATTTCGCGCGTCTCGGCATAGCCTTTCGACATCGGCGCCTTGACGCGGATCCAGTCAGGCTTGCGCAGTACGTCCTGATCCGGCTTGTGCGCCTTTTCGGGATGCCGCAGGCGCGGCGCATTGGCAATCGTGTCGAGGACGGTGACCATGTGAAACCCGGCTCATTGGCAAGCGCTTGTCCAGCGCTCGCTCTACCCACGTCATCTAGGACTTTTCGGCGAAAAGAAAAAGGCCGCGATCACGCATGCCGCGGTGGCCTTTTTCGCATAGCAAGTGCCGACAGAGGTTAGCGGCGCACCAGTCGTCCGACCGCAATCAGAATGCAGGCACCGATGAAGCCGGTGATCAGATAGGCGATCCAGCCGACGCCGAAGATGCCGATGTTCAGGGCCTGCAAGATGGCATTCAACACTATTGCGCCGACAATGCCGAGAACGATGTTCATGAGGATGCCGGTATTGCTCTTCATGACCATCTCGGCGAGCCATCCCGCCAGGCCGCCGATGATGATGGCTGCAACCCAGCCCACGCCGTTCATTTCCATATGCCCTCTCCTTGTATGATGGATGATGCCTGCGAAACGAATTGCTCTGCCGTCGAGTTCCTCTGTGTCTTCCGTGTGAGACTCGCCCAACTAATTTATCATGCATTCAGTGCGCGGCCATAGGCGTCGAGTACACTCTCCTTCATCATCTCCGACAGCGTCGGGTGCGGGAAGATCGTGTGCATCAGCTCTTCCTCGGTGGTCTCCAGATTCATCGCCACGACGAAGCCCTGGATCAGTTCGGTTACTTCTGCGCCGACCATGTGGGCACCCAGCAACTGGCCGGTCTTCTTGTCGAAAATGGTCTTGACGAAACCTTGGTCTTCGCCCAGCGCAATCGCCTTACCGTTTGCGGCGAACTGGAAGCGGCCGACGCGGATGTCCTTGCCATCGGCTTTCGCTTTAGCTTCCGTCAGTCCAACCGAGGCGACTTGCGGATTGCAATAGGTGCAGCCCGGGATCTTCAGCTTGTCGATGGCATGCACGCCGGGGAAATTGGCGATCTTTTCCACACAGACCACGCCCTCATGCTCGGCCTTGTGGGCGAGCATCGGCGGTCCGGCAACGTCGCCGATGGCGTAGACGCCCGGCACATTTGTCTTGCCGTAGCCGTCGACGACGACGCAACCGCGGTCCGTCTTCACGCCGAGCGTCTCGAGGCCGAGGTTTTCGATGTTACCCTGTACGCCGACGGCCGAGATCATACGATCGGCGGTGATCTTCTCGACCTTGCCGTCCTTCATCTCGACATGCGCCGTGACCGAGTTAGTGCCCTGCTCGACCTTGGTCACCTTGGCTTCTAGAATGATCTTCATGCCCTGCTTCTCGAACTGCTTCTGCGCGAATTTCGAGACCTCGGCGTCCTCGACCGGCATCACAGCCGGCAGCAGTTCGACCACCGTCACCTCGGCGCCCATGGTGCGGTAGAACGAGGCGAACTCGATGCCGATGGCGCCCGAGCCCATCACCAGCAGCGATTTCGGCATCTCTTTCGGCACCATGGCCTCGAAATAGGTCCAGATCAACTTGCCGTCCGGCTCGATGCCGGGCAATGCGCGCGGCCTCGCTCCGGTCGCCAGAATGATGTGCTTGGCGCTGTAGGTGCCCTCGCCCTTGACGCCCTTGGGCGCCGGCGGCTGCGGCTCCATCGGCTTTTTCGACGATTTCGACACGACGATCTCGCCAGGTTTGGTCAGCTTGGCTTCGCCCCAGATGACGTCGACCTTGTTCTTCTTCATCAGGAAGCCGACGCCGCCGTTGAGCCGCAGCGAGACCTTTCGCGAGCGATCGACGACGGCGGCTGTGTCGACGCTGACCTTGCCATCGATCTTCAGGCCGTAGTCCTTCAGATGATCCGAATAGTGCATGATCTCGGCGGAGCGCAGCAGCGCTTTGGTCGGAATGCAGCCCCAGTTGAGGCAGATGCCGCCCAAGTGCTCGCGCTCGACGATCGCCGTCTTGAAGCCAAGCTGGGCCGAACGCACTGCAGTGACATAGCCGCCGGGGCCGGAGCCGATGATGATGACGTCGTAGTTCTCAGCCACGGCTTTCTCCTTCACAATTCCAACATGAGGCGCACGAGCGGCGCCAGCGCTTGCCCGACGTTCCGCGTGTTTTCTGCGTCCAGGTGGACGCCGTCGAGCGGCGTGGTTTTGGCTACCGTGCCGGCATCGAAGAAGCCGCAGCCGGCCTCGTCGGCAAGGGCGGAATATTGCGGCGCCAGCCGCTTTGACGCGTCATCGCCGCCGGCGAACATTTCCTTGAACTCGGCGTTTTCCGTGCGGCTGACTACGGGCGGCGCGACGATCAGGATCTGCGGCGCCGGCCAATCGAACGGGTAATCGTGACCGCGCACGATGTCGATCAGGCGTTGCATGCCTTGTTTGGCCGCGACCGGATTACCGTGAATCCACGGCTTCATATCGTTGGCTCCGAGCATGATGACGATCAAGTCGATCGGTGCGTGCGTCGTCAGGATGGTTGGCAACAGCCTTGCGCCATTGCGGTCCGCTCCGGCCAAGTGATCGTCAAAGGCGGTGGTTCGGCCATTCAGGCCTTCGGCGATGACCTCGACGCCGCTGCCCAATGCCGCCTGCAGCACGCTCGGCCAGCGATCTTCCAGCGGATGCCGGCCGAGGTTTGCCGCGTCATAGCCCCAGGTAAGCGAATCGCCGTAGCAGAGGACCGTCTTCATGTGCCTGCCCCGCCGAAACCCGGTTGCGAGCGCGCCAATCGCCAGCGCACGAAAAGCCACTGGACCAGCACCGTAGCGATGCCTGGCAGGACGAGACCTGCGACTACGGGAAGATCGCCCGACCACTGGCTCTTGCCTGGGGGCTGGGAGAAAGTCCAGCCGATCAGGGCAACTCCAACGAGCACAAAAAACGCTACCCCTATGGTCGCCGTCAGCTTTGTTGCCCGTCGTGGGTCCGACATGAATTGTGCGATGAAGAACGCGACCGTCACGAGGACGGTGACGAGAGCCGAGATCATGAATACAAGGATGTACTCTACGTCGGCATTGGTGGCGACGGCGAGCCACTGCGCCACCAATCCGCCCGCCAAACCGGAAAGAAAGAAGGCAAAAAGGCTGGTGAAGAATTTCCGCACCGCCCTGTTCCCCTCTCTTAAACCAGCATGCCCATCGGGTTTTCGACCATGCGTTTGAAGGCGACGAGCAGCTCGGCGCCGAGCGAACCGTCGACGGCGCGGTGATCGGTCGACAACGTCACCGACATGATCGTGGCGATCTTGATCTCGCCGTTCTTGACCACCGCGCGTTGCTCGCCGGCGCCGACCGCCAGGATCGTCGCATGCGGCGGGTTGATGACGGCAGAAAAATCCTTGATGCCGAACATGCCGAGATTGGACACCGCCGTGGTGCCGCCCTGATATTCTTCCGGCTTCAGCTTGCGGCTGCGGGCGCGGCCGGCAAGATCCTTCATCTCGTTGGAGATGACGGACAGCGTCTTTTCATCGGCACGCCGGATGATCGGGGTGATCAGGCCGCCGGGGATCGACACGGCAACGCCGACATCGGCATGCTTGTGCTTGACCATGGCGTTTTCTGTCCACGACACATTGGCATCCGGCACCGCCATCAGCGCCATGGCCAGAGCCTTGATAACCATGTCGTTGACCGAAAGCTTGTAGGCCGGCGTTTCGCCCTTCTCGGTCTTCTTCGCCGGGGCGGCCGCATTGATCTGCGTGCGCAGGGCCAGAAGCGCGTCGAGCTCGCAGTCGAGCGTCAGATAGAAATGCGGGATGGTGGTTTTGGCCTCGACCAGCCGCCGCGCAATGGTCTTGCGCATATTGTCGTGGGGGACCAGCTCGTAGGAGCCTTCGGCAAACAGTTTGAGCACCTGCTCGTCGGACATTGGTTTGGGTGCTGCGGCCGCAGGCGCCGGAGCGCCGGCGGGCGCCGCTTTTGCTGCTGGTGCCGCCTTGGCGCCGCCACTGGAAATTGCGGCATCGACATCGGCCTTTACCACGCGGCCGCGGGGGCCGGAGCCTGTCAGCGCCGCGACATCTATACCAGCTTCGCTGGCGATGCGCCGGGCCAGCGGCGAGGCGAAGATGCGCTCACCGTTTGCATGGCCGTTGGCGGCCGGCGGCGCTTCCGCCTTAGGTGCAGGTGCGGCAGGCTCCTGCTTCGGCACTTCGGGCTTTGGTGTTTCAGCTTTGGAGGCGTCGGCTTTCGGAGCCTCAGCCTTTGCCGGCGCAGCGCCGTCACCGCTTTTCGCGGCGGCCGCCGCATCCTCCCCCTCAGCCGCCAATACCGCGATCAGCGCATTGACCTTGACGCCTTCAGTGCCGGCCGGAACCACCAGCTTGGCAACCGTGCCTTCGTCGACGGCTTCGACTTCCATCGTTGCCTTGTCCGTCTCGATCTCGGCAATCACGTCGCCCGGCGAGACCTTGTCGCCTTCCTTGACCAGCCACTTGGAAAGGCTGCCCTCTTCCATTGTGGGCGACAGCGCCGGCATGGTGATGTTGATCGGCATTTTGTCCTCCCGCCCTGCTCAGCGATACGTGACGGCTTTGACCGCCTCGACGACCTCGCCGACGTTGGGCAGCGCCAGCTTTTCGAGGTTCGCCGCATAGGGCATCGGCACGTCCTTGCCGGCAATTGTAATGACCGGTGCATCGAGGAAATCGAAGGCGCGCTGCGAGACCTGATTGGCGATATGGTCGCCGACCGAGTTCTGCGGAAAGCCTTCCTCGACCACCACGAGGCGATTGGTCTTTTTGACCGAGGCGATGATCGTGTCGAAGTCGAGCGGGCGGATCGTGCGCAAGTCGATTATCTCGGCATCGATGCCCATGCCGCGCAACTCCGCCTCGGCCTTGATCGCGTAGGTCATCCCGATGCCGAACGAGACGATGGTCACGTCCTTGCCGGATTTGTGAATGCGCGCCTTGCCGATCGGCAGCACGAAATCGTCGATCTTCGGCACGTCGAAGGAGTGGCCGTAAAGGATTTCGTTCTCGAGGAAGATGACCGGGTTCGGGTCACGGATCGCCGCCTTGAGCAGACCCTTGGCGTCGGCGGCGGTATAGGGCATCACCACCTTCAACCCGGGAACATGGCTGTACCAGGCGGCATAGCATTGCGAATGCTGCGCGGCGACGCGGGCAGCCGCGCCGTTCGGGCCGCGAAAGACGATCGGGGCGCCCATCTGGCCGCCGGACATATAGAGCGTCTTGGCGGCTGAATTGATGATCTGGTCGATCGCCTGCATGGCGAAGTTGAAGGTCATGAATTCGACGATCGGCTTCAGGCCGGCCATCGCCGCGCCAACACCAACGCCGGCAAAGCCGTGCTCGGTGATCGGCGTGTCGACTACGCGCCGCGGACCGAATTCCTGCAACAGGCCTTGTGTGATCTTGTAGGCGCCCTGGTACTCGGCGACTTCCTCGCCCATGACGAAGACGTCGCCGTCGCGGCGCATTTCCTCAGCCATTGCGTCGCGCAACGCTTCACGCACCGTGGTCGAGACCATTTCGGTGCCGGCCGGGATGTCAGGATCGGCGGCAATTTCCAGCCTGGGTGCGGCGGCAACAGGTGCTGCCGCTTCGCTCTTGGCCGGAGCAGCAACGGGGGGCGGAGCAGCCGCGGGCGCTGCCGCTTGCGACACGACAGCCTCCTCGCCAATGCCTTCGCCTGCCTCGTCGATGTCTTCGCCATCGACGGCCAGCACAGCGATCAGTGTGTTGACCTTGACACCCTCGGTGCCGGCAGGAACCACGATCTTGGCAAGCGTGCCGTCGTCGACGGCTTCGACTTCCATCGTTGCCTTGTCGGTCTCGATTTCGGCAATGGCGTCACCCGCCGCGACCTTGTCGCCTTCTTTCTTCAACCACTTGGAAACATTACCCTCTTCCATGGTCGGCGAGAGGGCGGGCATGAGAATTTCGATCGGCATGTCCTTGCCCTCTCGTTAAAGTACGATGTCGGTCCAGAGCTCGGACGGATCCGGCTCCGCGTCGTTCTGGGCAAATTCTGCGGCGTCGGCGACAACGTCGCGGACTTCCTTGTCGATGGCCTTGAGTTCGTCCTCGCTCGCCCATTTCTTGTCCAGCAGCCGCGCCTTGACCTGCTCGATCGGGTCACGTTCGGAGCGCATTTTCTGCACTTCTTCCTTGGAGCGGTATTTTGCCGGATCCGACATCGAATGGCCGCGGTAACGATAGGTCTGCATTTCGAGAATGAGCGGCCCGTTGCCGGCGCGGCACCATTCGGCGGCGAGGTCGCCGGCTGCCTTTACGGCGCGCACATCCATGCCGTCGACCTGGATGCCTGGAATCTTGAAGGACGCGCCGCGGTGCGAGAAATCCGTCTCGGCCGACGAGCGCGAAACCGAGGTGCCCATGGCGTAGCGGTTGTTCTCGATGATGTAGATCACCGGAAGCTTCCACAGCGAGGCCATGTTGAAGCTTTCGTAGACTTGGCCTTGATTCGCCGCGCCATCGCCGAAATAGGTCAGCGTCACATTGTTGTTGCCGCGATAGCGGTTGGCGAACGCAATGCCGGTGCCGAGCGACACTTGCGCGCCGACGATGCCGTGGCCGCCGTAAAAATGCTTCTCCTTGGAGAACATGTGCATCGAGCCGCCCTTGCCTCTGGACAGGCCGCTACGGCGCCCGGTCAGTTCGGCCATGACGCCGCGCGGCGACAACTCCATGGCCAGCATATGACCATGGTCGCGATAGGCGGTGATCATCTGGTCGCCATCGATCAGCGCCATCTTCATGCCGGTAACGACCGCTTCCTGCCCGATGTAGAGGTGGCAGAAACCGCCGATGAAGCCCATGCCGTAAAGCTGGCCGGCCTTTTCCTCGAAGCGGCGGATGAGCAGCATGCGCCGGTAGGCGGCAAGCTCCTGGTCTTTGGTGAATTCAACAGGCTTTGGGGTGGAAAGGCCCGGCGTTTTGCCGTCCGATTTGGATTTGGCAGGCGCTTTTCTGGTGGCGGTGGCCATGCATCACTCCCTGTTGGCGTCTCTTGGCGGACAGCGAGGGAGATCAGTTCTCCCACCGATTTGAGGCAGGCTAACATGCAGGGAAGGCTTTCGCCATGCCGAAAACGCATGGCTGTCATGCATCTAAGCAATTAAAATCATTGCAAATATCACCGATTAACTGAAATCAGGTTATCTTGCAACCGGCAGCATGATGGTGATCTCGTCCGCGTGGGACAGATTAAGCGCCTTGCGCGCCTGCTCGTCCAGCATGTCCTTCTCCAGGGTGCCCTCATGCATCAGCTGAACGCGGCGCTCGAGATCGATCCGGCGCGCCCTGACGGCATCGAGCCTGCCCTGCAATTCGGCAGTCTCAGCTTCGAGCTGATACTTGGAATAGATGCCGAACTCGCCATGATAGGCATGGAAGCCGAAATAAGTCAGGAACACCACGCAGAGCGAGGGGATGATCAGCCGGCCGGTGTTTCTTTGCTTGTGCTGGCGTGTCCACATGGTCCGAATCCTCTACGCCGCCTTTGTCGCCCGATTGTGCTTAATGGACGGTTACAGCCTGTTGGATTCAGAGCCAGAAAGCAAAAAAGGGCGGGAATGTCCCCGCCCTCGCCGCCACGGATTTTCTCTCGAAATCAGCTTTTCACGATCGACTTGCCGGCATATCGCGCCTGCTTGCCGAGCTCCTCCTCAATGCGGATGAGCTGGTTGTACTTGGCCATGCGATCCGAGCGTGACAGCGAGCCCGTCTTGATCTGCCCGCAATTGGTGGCAACGGCGAGGTCGGCGATGGTCGAATCCTCGGTCTCGCCCGAGCGGTGCGACATCACCGCGGTATAGCCGGCCTTGTGCGCGGTCTCGACGGCGTCGAGCGTTTCGGTAAGCGAGCCGATCTGGTTGACCTTGACCAGGATCGAATTGGCGACACCCATGCGGATGCCGTCGCGCAGCCGCGCCGTGTTGGTGACGAACAGATCGTCGCCAACCAGCTGCGTTTGCTTGCCGATGAGATCGGTCAGTATTTTCCAACCGTCCCAGTCATCCTCCGCCAGGCCGTCCTCAATGGTGATGATCGGGTAGTCGGCAGCAAGTTTGGCCAGATATCTGGCCTGCACCTTCGGGTCGCGGGTTTTCCTCTCGCCTTCATAGACGTAGTTGCCACCCTTGAAGAATTCGGTCGCCGCGCAGTCGAGGCCCAGCGCAACCTCTTGGCCGGGCTTGAAGCCAGCCTGCTCGATCGATTCCATGATGAAGTCGAGCGCGGCCGGCGCGCTCTTCAGGTTGGGGGCAAAGCCGCCCTCGTCGCCGACATTGGTGTTATGGCCGGCGTCCTTCAGCTTCTTTCGCAGCGTATGAAAGATCTCCGAGCCCCAGCGCACGCCGTCGCGCAGCGTCGGCGCGCCGATCGGCAGGATCATGAATTCCTGGAAATCGATCGGGTTGTCGGCATGCGCGCCGCCATTGATGATGTTCATCATAGGCACCGGCAGCACATGGGCCTTGGTGCCGCCGACATAACGATAGAGCGGCAGGTCGGCGGCTTCGGCCGCAGCCTTGGCCACAGCCAGCGACACGCCGAGGATGGCATTGGCGCCGAGCCGGCTCTTATTGGGCGTACCATCGAGCTCGATCATGGTCTGGTCGATATGAATCTGATTCTCTGCCTCCATGCCGCCGATCGCCTCGAACAGCTCGCCGTTCACCGCCTCGACCGCAGTGAGCACGCCCTTGCCGAGATAGCGGGGGCCGCCATCGCGCAGTTCGACCGCCTCATGCGCGCCGGTCGAGGCGCCGGACGGCACCGCGGCGCGACCCATCGAGCCGTCTTCGAGCACGACGTCGACCTCGACGGTCGGATTTCCGCGGCTGTCCAGGATTTCACGCCCGACAATGTCGATGATGGCCGTCATTGCGATGTCCCCGATTGATCGATTGAAGCGTCGCGCACCTCTTAGCCAAAGCGCCGCAAAACGCAATCGGGGCACTTGCAAATATTGCCCGTGCGCTACGGATTCACGAAGCACGAAGCGCTGTCATCATTTGTCATACGCGGCATGCCGGTTTCTGGTTTATGGCTGTTGTCGCGCGGGGCGAAACAGGAGGAGTTTCGCCATGTCCCAGTTGAGCGGTATTGTGAGTTTGTTCCTGATCGCGGCTGCGTTCCTGACGTCGTGCGACAATCAGCAACCCCCGCAGGGATCGTCGCCTTTGCCGGCCCTGCAGATTGCGCAGTAGCATCCCGCCACATCGAAAGGCCCCCGATTTCCCGGGGGCCTTTTTGATTCCAGGAGACTTAGTCAGTGCCAGTAAGGTCAGTGCCAGTAAGGCTCGACCTTGTAGTAGTTGTATGAGGCATCACGCGCGGCCTCGCCGTCGGCGCCGGTCAACTCGTTGATCGAATAGGAAGGAGCGGCCATCAGCTGGTCTTTGGTGAACGGCACGACATAGCCGCCCTTGTTCTCGTCATAGTCAAGGCTCGCCCACGGAATGGCGTGGTATTTCTCGCCGATGCCGAGAAATCCACCAAAACCGATCACGGCAAACATGATTCCGTTCGACAGTTTGTCGAGCATGACGTCCTCGATGTCGCCGATATGCGTGCCTTCCGTATTGTAGACCGATGTGCCGATAACCCGCGAAGCGGCGATGGCTTCGGTGTGTCCCGTCTGGGTCGTCATGGTGTGCTCCTCGTCGTCGTTGACATTAGATTTTGACAATGATGGCCGCGGGCTAAGGTTCCAGGCAGGTTCGAAATTCTTCAAAGTTTTCCTGGCGGCGCTGCTGTGGCGCAACTGCTGGTTCAACCCACGCTTTTGGCAATGCGATCGAACGCCATCAGCCGTTCAAGCAATGCGGGAAGATCCTTTAGCGGCACCATGTTGGGACCGTCGGAAGGCGCGTTGTCGGGGTCCTGGTGCGTCTCGATGAAGACGCCGGCGACGCCAACCGCGACGGCCGCGCGCGCCAGCGTCTCGACAAAGCGCCGGTCGCCTCCAGACGAACCGCCCTGCCCACCCGGCTGCTGCACGGAATGGGTGGCATCGAAAATCACCGGCGCGCCGATCTCGGCCATGATCGGCAGCGCCCGCATGTCAGACACCAGGGTATTGTAACCAAAGGATGCGCCGCGCTCGGTGACCAAGACATTGGCATTGCCGGAGCCAATGATTTTGGCGACGACGTTCTTCATGTCCCACGGCGCGAGGAATTGCCCCTTCTTCACATTGACCACCTTGCCGGTTTTTGCCGCAGCAATCAGCAAATCGGTCTGGCGGCTGAGGAAGGCAGGAATCTGCAGGATATCGGCATGAAGCGCGACGATCGCGCATTGTTCCTCAGTGTGGACGTCGGTCAGGATCGGCAAGGCAAAATTCTTGCGCAAGTCGTCGAAGATCGGCATTGCCGCTTCAAGTCCCGCGCCGCGCGTGCCGCCAAGCGAGGTGCGATTGGCCTTGTCGTAGCTGGTCTTGTAGACGAGCCCAATGCCGAGCCTGTCGGTCAATTCCTTTAGCGCACCGGCCATGTCGAAAGCGTGCTGCCGCGATTCCAGCTGGCATGGACCAGTGATCAGCGATAGGGGCGCGCTGTTGCCGAAAATGACTTTGCCGACCGCAACGGAAGAGTTCGGCATCAGTGGATTGAGCTTGTTCATGCGATCTCCCGGAAAATGAAGGCTGCGCCCTGCCCTGGCGCCGGCGGCACGATGGTATCACCGCCGCGCATGTGGTGTTCCACAGAATTGGCTGCAAGCAGCTTGGCGACGGCATCGCCGTGCCTAATCGAAAAGACGATCCCAGCAAAGCGGAGTTCAGATGGTGCGCCGGCAGGAATGCCGAAGCGTGCCGAATAGGCTGCAGGATCCAGAACGGTCACGACGGCATTCGGCAGCTCATAGACAGTGCCGCCGCCCTGCGCCTCGATTCCGGCTGCGATCGAAATCAAACGGCTTTGTTCGAAAGGTTCGCCAGTGACTGCCACGACTTCGACAATGCCGGTTGCGCCATTAGCGTGGGCCTGCAACGCAGTGCGGTCGACGTTCGGCGCATTGATCCGCTCGCAGGCGAAGAGAAAAGCGTCCGCTGTCTTGCCTGTAGCCGCGAAGGCCAGTTTGAACGATGCGGTGTCGCTCTTTCCCGCCGCATCGGTGAAGGCGCGCGAAAAGCTTAGCGCGTCTCCCGCCGACAGACCGGCTTCCATGTAGCGCGCGTGGTCCGCGGCGGCGCTTTCGGTGCCCAGCGCCACGGCAGAAAATCCTTCATCGCCGTTTTCTTCGCGATACGTGCGATCACGCACGACAAAGACATTGCGGTTCGCGATCGCCGTTGCCACGGCCTGCCGGTCAGCGACCGCGAGCGGCTCGAGATAGGTGCCGTCGGTGAGAAAGACACAGCAGTTTTGCGTTCCGAAAGGGTGGATACCTGTCGGCGCAACGGTAAAGCCGAGCAGGGTCAAGCGCGCCCGCGCAACATCGAGGCTTGCTGTCGGCAGCACCAGGTGATCGAGCGGATGAGGCCTTGCGGGGGTGTTTTCGGTCATGTCCCGCGCGATGTGCCTCATTCCTGAAAATGGTTCAAGGGCTTAGCCGGTGCCTCAGCGGCGATCGCAGGCCTCGGCCGCGAGGAGCCGACTTGCCGCCCGCAAAAATCATCCTAGCTCATTGCCATGGGAAGAGACCTTTTCATCGCCCTAGCCGTTATTGCGATAGCAGTTATCGCCGTGCTGATCTGGAACGCGCCAAAGCGGCCGAGCGTCGATCCGACCGAAACCTCCGCGGCTCAGACGGAGTGAAGCGGGCTACGGCGCGGAGCCCCTCCGCGACGTCAAATCTGCCTTGAGGGCGGTCAACTTGCAACGATGTCGGCCGAATAACGCAATTCGCGTAGCGGTTTGACCCGGCTGGTCGTCTCTGCATAGAGCGGATGCGCCTTGTAGGCGGCGAGCGCCGCTTCGTCCTCGAACTCGGCGTAGACGACCACATCGATCTCATCCGAGAGCGGGTCGACCTTGGTGTTGAGCGTTACCTCGAAATGACGCGAATGAGGTATCTTGCCAAGCGCCAGGAGGCCCGTGCGCACTGCCTCGACATCCGCTTTATGCCGTGCGCTGAAGAAAACGATATGCCGGATCAACCCAGCCTCCTCGACCGTTGGACCGGCGTTCTTTTGTGTCAGCGGCAGCGTGCCGTCAATCGGCAGGTTTGTCGCGTCTGCGAACCATAGCTGCGAAGAGAAACTACACCATGCTCGTTACATAGTGCACGATGCGGGTCACCTCCCTGACCGTCCTGTCGAGGTAGCGGCCTTGGTTGTAAATGCCGTCCCAGATCAGGAAAAAGGTGACAGTCGTGATGACGATGACATAACGCATGACTAAAACTAGCGCATATGGACGGTTGCAACCATAGCGATTCCAACGCTGCTGGGGACCCTTCCCCGAATTTAATGGCCTTTGTGGTCTGTCTGCTGCGATGCTTGCTGGCCAGAATGGCGCTACCGCTGCAGGGCGCCTTGGAAAGATAACCCCGCTCGGCTTCGACGACCGCTTCCCGCCTCGATCGACCGACTGCCACACCATTATTCCGGCGGGATTTCGACGGACGCGCTGGATCCGGTCATGCCGCCGTCAAGCGCCGTTTCGCACCACCTGCTTGAAGAGGCCCCCTGTCTCAAACGGATTGGCCGTATCGGGGCAGTATCTTAACGCTGAGACAGTTTCGAGCCGACGTTCAAATCCTCGCCTCAAAGAGTGATGCGGTATTTTGCAAAGCCCGCTTCGCCCTCGCCCGCCGGCTCGATCTTCAGCGACTTCACTTGCGCAATAAACTCCTTCGCCTTGGCGCCGGTCTCGAATACGACGCGGGTTCCCGGCAGTGGCGCAAACGACCAGTTGGCGTCCGCCGACGGGTTGATGGTGCCTTTGCTGACGATATAGCGCACGATCACATCGCGGTTGGTGTCGGGCGCTTCGTAGATGATCTTCGAGGCATTGATCTCCGGGAAATTGCCCCCGCCGCCGGCTCGGTAGTTGTTGGTGGCGACGACGAATTTCCGCTTGGGGTCAATCGGTTTGCCGTCGAACATCAAGTCAATGATGCGGGTCGAGCCAGCATTCACCAGCCCGCCCTTCGAATCATATTTCGGTGGCTGCGACAGATCGATCTTGTATGTGACGCCGTCGATCACGTCGAAATTATAAGATGGGAAGTCAGTGTTGATGAGCGCCTGGTCGGCTTTGCCCGGTTCGATCCGGTTGAAGATGCCGGCCGACATTTCCAGCCATTCCTTCACCTCTGCCCCGGTGATTTCAACGGCGCGCACCGTGTTTGGATAGAGGTAGAGATCGGCGACGTTCTTGATGGCGATATCGCCCACCGCCACGTCGGTGTAATAGTCGGCGCCGTTGCGCCCGCCCGCCTTGAACGGTGCCGCCGCCGACAACAGCGGCATATCCTTCCACTCTGTGTTCTTCAGGATGTCCTTCAAATACCAGGTCTGCGCCTGGCTGACGATCTGCACCGATGGATCATCGGCGACCAGCGCAAAATAGGAATAGAGCGGCGCCGAGGTTTTGCCGACCGGCCGGCGCACATAGGCAAGCGTCGCCTCGTGGTCCTGTTTGAGCGCGTCGATGATGCGCTGGTCGTCCGCGACGGTCGGCTTGTTCGTTTTGTCGACCCGCTCAAAGATCGGCCTGGCCTCAGAGGTCGCCGAGACGATTTTCCACGTCGATCCGTCGCGCTCCAGCAACAGATCGATCAGCCCCATGTGCGAGCCCCAGAAGCCGGCCATGACGGCGGGCTTGCCTTGCAACGTGCCTTTCGCCGTATCGACGGCTTCCAGCGACTGAAAGTCCTTCTTGCCGGGGAAGACCAGATGCTGGTGACCGGTGAACACCGCATCGATACCTTCGACACCGGCAACGAAGAAGGAGGCGTTCTCCATCATGTCACTTTGCTTCACGTCGATGCCGGAATGGGAGAGCGCAATGACGATGTCGGCGCCTTCTTCCTTCATTTGCGGCACCCACGCCTTGGCCGCCTCGACGATGTCGCGTGTTTTGACGCTGCCCTCGAGATTTTTCAGGTCCCAGACCATGATCTGCGGCGGCACGAAGCCGATGATGCCGATCTTGATCGGTTGCTCGGCGCCCGACCCGTCTTTGATCTTCCTGTCGAGGATGACGTAAGGCTTGAGATAAAGCCTGTCGTCGCGCGGGTTCGCGGCGAGCTCCGTGCCGCGGATCAAATTCGCGCAGACAAACGGGAAGTTGGCACCGGCCAGCACCTTGTCCATGAACGACAGGCCGTAGTTGAACTCGTGGTTGCCGAGGGTCGAGCATTCGTAGCCGAGCAGGTTCATGCCCTTCATGACCGGATGCAGATCGCCATCCTTCATCCCCCTCTCGTAGGCGATGTAGTCGCCCATCGGGTTGCCTTGCAGAAGGTCGCCATTATCGATCAGCATCGCGTTGGTTGCTTCCTTGCGCACGGCTTCAATCAACGATGCCGTTCGCGACAGCCCCATCGTGTCGTTAGCTTTGTCGGCGTAGTAGTCGTAAGGCAGCACATTCACGTGGATGTCGGTCGTCTCCATAATCCTCAGATGCGCCTGATTGGCTTGAGCCCGGGCGGAGAACGGGTGCAGCATGATCAGCGCTCCGCTGGCGGCGACGCCGGCGAGGAAATCGCGGCGTGAGACGAGGTGGCGCAATTGGGACATTCGTTTTCTCTTTCTTCCACGACGTGACAAGTCCTGCCCGAAGCAAAGCTTCGCGCCGAAATCCAGTCGAGTCCAGAAGCCGATTCCATCAAGAGGAGGTGACGCGCCGATGAATGTCCGGCAGCGAACAATCAGCCCTTGTCGTCGTCGCCCTGCGTGATCAGCCGCGCGCTGCGCTGACCGGTGAAGTAGATCCATAGCCAACTCAGGGAAACCGCAAGCCGGTTACGAAAGCCGATCAGGAAGTAGATATGCGCCAAGCCCCATAGCCACCAGGCAAGCCGGCCGGTAAGCTTGATCCAGCCGAAATCGATGGCCGCGGCGCGCTTGCCGATCGTCGCCAAATCGCCGTCATGCCTGTAGCTGAAAGGACGCGGTGTCGTGTCACCGGTAAGCCTTGCCTTGATCGTCGCGGCGACATGCCGTCCCTGCTGCTTGGCGGCGGGCGCGACGCCCGGCACCAGCCGGCCATCCGGCCGCAGGACGTGCGCTGCGTCACCGATGACGAAAATCTCCGGGTTTCCCGGCACACTCAAGTCGGGCTCGACAAGCACCCTGCCCGCGCGGTCCGCTGCCGCGCCGAGCCATTCGGCGGCCGGCGAAGCGGCGACGCCCGCCGCCCACAGGATTGTCCTGGCCGGCAAATGTGTGTCGCCGAAGACGACACCCTCGGCATCGCAGCGCGTAACCGCCCGGCCGAGTTCGACGGTCACGCCGAGCCGTTCGAGCGCCTTCGTTGCATAATCGGAGAGTTCGGGAGCGAAATTGGAGAGGATGCGGTCACCGGCCTCAATCAGCACCACACGCGTCTGCCGCGTGTCGATGTTGCGGAACTCGCCGCGCAGCGTGTCGTGCGCCAGCTCGGCAATGGTGCCGGCCAGTTCCACGCCGGTCGGCCCGCCGCCGACGATCGCCAGGGTCAGCAATGCCTGGCGCTGGGCGGGATCGGTTTCCCGCTCGGCCTGCTCGAAAGCCAAAAGAATACGCCGTCGAATGGTGGTGGCGTCCTCCAGCGTCTTCAGGCCAGGGGCGAACGGTTCCCATTCGTCATGGCCGAAATAGGCGTGCCGCGCGCCGGTGGCCAGCACCAGCGTGTCGTAAGCGACCGTGCCGCCGTCCTGCAGCAGCACGCGCTTGCCGGTGCGGTCGATGCCGGTAACGGTGGCGAGCAGCGTCGTCACGTCCTTGCGCCTGCGCAGAAGATGGCGGATCGGCCAGGCGACTTCGGAGGTGGCCAGCGCCGTCGTCGCCACCTGGTAGAGCAGCGGCTGAAAAAGGTGATGATTGCGCCTGTCGATCATCGTGATGCGCACCGGCGAGCCGGCTAGTGCGCGGGTGAACTCGAGGCCGCCGAAACCGGCACCTACGACGACGACGTGATGGTTGGCTGTGTTCATCTCACTCATCCCTCTCGCCAAGGCTGATGTAAGTATCGTTGTGCAGTGCAGCAATGCCTGCGCTGCAACTACCTGGGAGTCGTCGCTTGATGTCGTGAATACGCATGCTGCGGACTCGTTCCCGGATATAGCCTGCGTCCAGGATACTACTTGGCTGGAACTGTATATTGCAGGTGAAGCATGGCTAGCGATGAAGACGAAGGCTCAGCGCAGTACGCCTCGCCGCCTTGTTTTATGCACGAGTTCGATCCGGAGTTCCAAGCGCCGCTATCCGACTGGACCGACGTAAGGCGCTGGCGCAAGGCCGAGCGCGAGCGGTTGATCGCATCCCGCCTTGCCGTTTCAGCCGACACGCGCGCAGCTATGTCGCAGCGTATTGCCGAAGGGCTCGACGCGGTGATCGGCGACATCGCCGGCCGTTTGGTCAGCCTCTACTGGCCGTTTCGCGGCGAGCCGGACCTGCGCCCTTGGATGGAAACCGTTAACGCGCGAGGCGGGCGCACGGCGTTGCCCGTCGTCGTCGAGAAAGACCGGCCGCTTGTCTTTCGCGCCTATGCCCACGGAGACCGGCTGGAGAAGGGCGTCTGGAATATCCCGATACCGGCTGACGGTGATCCGGTGTTGCCCGACGTCGTCATTTCGCCGATCGTCGGCATCGATCCCGGGCAGTTCCGCTTGGGTTATGGCGGCGGCTTCTTCGATCGCACGCTTGCCGCGATGCCGTTCAAGCCGCTGGTCATCGGCGTCGGCTACGAGTTGCAGCGCATCACCACCATCTACCCGCAGCCGCACGATATTCCGATGGACCGTGTGGTGACTGAGGCATCCAAGGCCTAGGCGAGTTCGGGGCCTAGGCGAGTTCAGGCTTCATTCCCACGGCTGTGCGATCGACGATTTCGCGCAAGGCAAAGGACGAATTGATCTTCGTCACATGCGGCATTGCCGACAGCCACTCCTTGTGGATACGTTCGTAGTCGACGAGATCCTTTGCCGCTATGCGCAGGATGTAGTCATATTCGCCCGACATCAAATGGCAGGACAAGACGTTCGGGCAGCGCTTTATCGCTGCCTCGAAATCCGACAACGTCTTCTCGAATTGCCCGGACAGCGATATATGCACGATCGCCGTCATCTGGTGCCCAAGTGCAGCGTTGGACAGCCGGGCGTGATAGCCGCGGATGGTTCCGGATTTCTCCAGATTGTCCAGCCGCCGCGAGCAGGCCGACTGGGACAGGCCGACCTTCTCGGCGAGCGCTGCGTTGGGTATCCGCCCATCCTTCTGCAACGTCTCGAGAATGGCGATATCAATCCTGTCGAGCGGCATTTTTGCGGGTTCCTGCGACAATTCTAATGTTTCGCGCAACGATTATCGAACAGTGGCTTCTCAGGCAAGCGCATTCGCAAACACTTACCGAACGATTCGTGGTTCACTATCTCTAGACAGGGAACGAGCCCCAAAGGGCCGGATCAGGAGAAGAACGATGCGCATCGGCTGCCCCCGGGAAATCAAGAATCACGAATATCGCGTCGGCCTGACGCCGGGTTCGGTCCGCGAATATGTCGCGCATGGCCATGAAGTGCTGATCGAGACCGGCGCCGGCGCCGGCATCGGCGCCGACGACAACGCGTATCGTGCCGCCGGCGCCACGATCGCCAAGACGGCAGCCGACGTTTTTGCCAAGTCCGACATGATCGTGAAGGTCAAGGAGCCGCAGCCCAACGAATGGGTTCAGCTCCGCGACGGCCAGATCCTCTATACCTATCTGCATCTTGCCCCGGATCCGGAGCAGACCAAGGGCCTGCTGGCCTCCGGCGTGACCGCGATAGCCTACGAGACCGTCACCGACGAGCGCGGCGGTCTGCCGCTCTTGGCGCCGATGTCGGAAGTTGCCGGCCGCCTGTCGATCCAGGCGGGTGCAACGGCGCTGCAAAAGGCCAATGGCGGCCGCGGCGTGCTGATTGGCGGCGTGCCCGGCGTGCTCCCCGGCAAGGTAACCGTGCTCGGCGGCGGCGTCGTCGGCCTGCATGCTGCACGGATGGCCGCCGGCCTTGGCGCCGACGTCACCATCATTGACCGCTCGATCCCGCGCCTGCGTCAGCTCGACGACATCTTTGGCGGCCGCGTCCACACCCGCTACTCGACCGTCGAGGCGCTGGAAGAAGAATGTTTTTCGGCTGACATCGTCGTCGGCGCCGTGCTGATCCCGGGGGCAGCAGCGCCCAAGCTGGTGACGCGCGAGATGCTGTCGGGCATGAAGAAAGGCGCCGTGCTGGTCGACGTCGCCATCGACCAGGGCGGCTGCTTCGAGACCTCGCACGCCACCACCCATGCCGAGCCGACCTATGAGGTCGACGGCGTCATCCACTATTGCGTCGCCAACATGCCGGGTGCGGTGCCGGTCACCTCGGCCCACGCGCTCAATAATGCGACGCTGCATTATGGCCTGCAGCTCGCCGACAAGGGCCTCAAGGCGCTGGTAGACGACCACCATCTGCGCAACGGGCTGAACGTCCACAAGGGCAAGATCACGAATCGCGCGGTGGCCGAAGCGCTCGGTTACGAGCTGGTCGAACCGAAGGCCGTTCTCGCCGCCTGAGCTGTCCGAATCTGCCTCTCCAGTGCCCATCGGAGTCGTCCGACGGGTTTTTCTTATGTCGAAAAACTGAAAAGTGTCGGGCGCGCGGAATAACCGGACAACAAAAAAGCGGAGCCAAAGCCCCGCTTCCTCGGTAGTCGAAAATTCCCGCCGGTTCATCCGCGGTCGGCAAATCGATCGACGGTGTCTTTCTACCGCTTGTATGCGACGGGAGTACGACAGCCAAGCCGGTGCAGCCTGTCCGGTTACGCGCGGTCGATCCGGCACTGATAGCAATTGTTGCGCGCCGAGCGGATGTGGACGTAAGCGATGTCGTCGCGTTCGAACAACGTCTCTGCCCGTGCGGCAATGGCGTCGGTCGGAATGACGCCGCCGCTGCCGTAAACGATGCGGTCGTCCTTGCCATAACCGCGCACAATGTAATCGCTGCTTTCGAGCATTTCGGGAAGCATTTTCCCCTCGGCGGCGCGTTCGCATTCTTTCGCATGCAGAAAGATCGGCCCCGTTTCCGCATAAGGCTGCAGCTCCGGAAAAGGTCGATAGGCCAAAACAAGATAGGCTTCTCCCAAAGCAATATTTTTCAAGCAATGACGGCAAGGCACGCCGTCGCCATCCGAAATTTGCCGCTCTGGCTTCAAGCCATAAGCATCCGGCCCGCCGCGCTGAAGTGCCCGGACAGCATTGGTTGGCAAGGCTTTGAATTTTAGCGTCATGGCAAAATCTCCGGTGTCGTCGACCGGAAATTATGCTCGCAAGACAGCGTTTCCCACCCGATTCCTGCCGAAATGGATCAATCCATCAGCGCGTCGAGACCACGAACCAGACCTTTGATCTGCTGTACCCGTCTGATGGCGAGCAGCGTGCCCGCCACGTAAGGCGCCGCGGACGAGCCGGCGTCGTGGCGTATGGTCAGCCGCTCGTCTGGCAGACCGAACAGCGCCTCGCAGGACAGGATGTAGGACGGCAGGCGAAGCGCGTGCACTTGCACCCCCTCGCCTGCGCCGACCGCACCACCGCGTGTGGCCGGCACGCCGGAGACCTCGGAGACCGGCTTTGCCGTTGAGGCCTTGCGGATGTCGGCCAGCGCTTCAGCAAGCTCTCGTGCGGTTCCGGAGGGCGCGTCGGGCTTCTTTGCACTAGCATAATCGATGACCTCGACATCCGGCACGTATTTTGCCGCCATAAGTGCAAACCGCTTCATCAGCGTGGCGGTGATGGAAAAGTTGCCGGCGGCAACGACGCCGACGCCATTAGCGCGCGCCGCGGCGTCGATCTCGGCATAATCGGCAGCTCCCAGTCCCGACGTGCCGATCACCGTATGCCGTCCGTTGTCGATGGCGAGCAGCACATGGTCTTTCACGACATGCGGCTTGGTGAAGTCGACCAGCACGTCCGACGGCGCCTCCAGCGCCTCGGCCAGCGAGGCCGAAACGGCAATACCATTAGCCGGCATACCAACCAGCAGACCGGAATCCTGCCCCGCGCCGCTGCGTGATACAGCCCCGGCCAGCGCCATGTCGCCCTGCGCCCCGATCGCCGGAACCAGCGCTTTGCCGACCCAGCCGGTCGCGCCGGCCATTACCACGCGTATTGCCATCGTGCGATCCTCCATCACCCATCGGGTTTTTAGACGATAGCGATATGGAAAGAGCCAAGCTCATTCAAGTCGAGCTCGCCTTTGAGTGTTGATCCAGAGACTCTGGGACATTGCAAAGACAAGCTGAA
Organism: Mesorhizobium sp. M0998; assembly: GCF_040318885.1. Taxonomy (NCBI): domain Bacteria; kingdom Pseudomonadati; phylum Pseudomonadota; class Alphaproteobacteria; order Hyphomicrobiales; family Phyllobacteriaceae; genus Mesorhizobium; species Mesorhizobium sp. M0998. The sequence goes on along the minus strand of NZ_JAMYND010000017.1, from coordinate 7,589 downwards.
GCGCGGATGAACGGGCCTGAAAATCAGGGCCGCATGACGCTGGCCGCGCGCTCGGCAAAAGACATCGGATGTACGACCTCCTTTTTTTGCGCCACTGGCGTAAAGCCGAGTTTTTGATAGAGCGGCAGTGCTGCTGGGTGATCGAGGGTGCAGGTCTGCACCGTCACCCGCTTTGGCCCGTGCGACCATGCCGCGGCGATTGCCGCACCGAGGAACCAGCGGCCGATGCCTTGCCCGGTCGCGTGCTCCATCATTCCGAAATAAGCGAGTTCCACTTCCTCCGGCAAATGCGGCTTGAGGTCGAAGAAGCCGGCCGGCGCACCATCCAGATAAAGCACCCTGATGTCGCGGTCCTCGCGGTGGATGCCCGCCGCAAGCTCCTCGTCGCTCAGCCTCAGCACATTGACCCAGTGCCATTTGCGGCCCACCCGATCCATCAAATAGCGGTAGAAATGCAGCGGAATGTCTTTGGTCTTGAGCAGCGCGATCTGGCGGTTGTACGGCAGCGGCGGCGAATACGCAGGCGGCACATGCATTTCGAGAAACGTCACGGTGACGTCGATGTCTTCCAGCGATCCGTCTTCCATCCCCGTCAGTCCTTGCCCGTCACGACGGGCGTGTCGGAAAGCCCGCCCCATTCGGTCCATGAACCGTCATAAAGCCTGTTGTCGGCATGGCCAAGCGTCTCCAAAGCCAGCGTGACAGCTGCCGCGGTGACGCCCGACCCGCAGGAGGTGACGACCGGCTTCGACAGGTCGATGCCGGCTCCTTCGATCACTTTGCGCAGCCTGTCCTTCGGCAACAATTCGCCGTTTTCCGAAAGCGCCGAAAATGGCACGTTGTGCGCGCCCGGCATATGGCCGGAGCGTATGCCGGGGCGCGGCTCCGGCTCGGTGCCGGCAAAACGGCCAGGCGAGCGCGCGTCGGCGATCTGGCTCTCCCCCGTCTCGACGATCCGGCGCATGTCGGCAAGGCTGGCGACGCGGGCGGCATCGAAGTTGGCATAAAACACGCAAGGCGCGATCTTCGTCGGCTCCGCCGTCACCGGCCGTCCGGCGGCTTTCCAACGATCGAACCCGCCGTCGAGTATATAGACCTGGAACACGCCCATGACGCGAAACAACCACCAGGCGCGCGGTGCAGAAAAGAACCCTGGCCCGTCATAGACAACAATCGTGTCATCGGCCGAAATACCCATCGCGCCGACATATTGCGCGAAATGCTGCGGCGACGGCAGCGTGTGCGGCAGAGCCGCGTCGGGGTCCGAAACCGCATCCTGGTCGAGGAAGCGGGCGCCTGGAATATGCGCTGCGTCGTACTCGGCGCGCGCGTCACGCTTTTGCGCCGGCAGATACCAGGACGCGTCGACAATCGTCAGGCCGGGTTCGCCGAGCCGCTTCTGTAACCAATCGGCATCGATGGTGAAAGGACTGTCGTCGGCCATCTTTTCTCTCCTGTCCCGCCCGTCGCAGTCCTATATCAGGCTGGCGGCATAGGACCAAAGCGAATGCGGAAGCGCCGGTTCTCGCGGCCCTTCTTCTCGATCTTGCCGATATGGATCTCGCCGATTTCGCTGGTGCTCTTTACATGGGTGCCGCCGCAAGGCTGGCTGTCGATCGAAGCGTTCTCGCCGATGCAGACCAATCGGATCCTTCCCGTGCCGGCCGGGGGCCGCACATTCTTGGATTTCACCAAGCCCGGATTGGATGCCAGTTCCTCGTCGGAAATGAGCCGGGTGAAGATCGGGTGGTCGGCTCGCACCAGTTCCATCAGTCTGGCCGTCACGTCTTCCTTGGTAAAGCCGGCATCCGGGATGTCGAAATCGATACGGCTGTCGTCCTCGGAAACCGCGGCGCCGGTGATCGGGAACGGACAGACGACGGTAAGCAGGTGGCAGGCAGAATGCATGCGCATCAGCAACTGCCGCCGCGGCCAGTCGATGGCGAGCCTCATGCGCTCGCCCACCTTTGGAACTGCCTGCTCCGGCGCCGGCACATGGATGATCTCGTCCTTGGTTTCGCCGGTGATCGTAGCGGCAATCGCTATGCCGGTGCCGTCGGCGCGTTCGAGGCTGCCGGTGTCGCCCGGCTGCCCGCCCGATGTGGCGTAAAACACCGTCCGGTCCAGAATGATGCCGCCGCGATCATTGACTGCGACGACGGTGGCGTCGGCCGTCCCCAGATAGGCGTCGTCACGAAACAGCGCTTCGGTCTTGTGCGCCATCACGCAACCCTTTCGAACGGTACTGAAATCGTGCTCTGTTGCTCCATCCACCCCGGCACCGGCAGCTTCTTTTCGCGCAGGAATTCAGGATTGAACAGCTTCGACTGGTAGCGCGTGCCGTAGTCGCAAAGCATGGTCACGATAGTGTGGCCGGGGCCTAGCTCGCGCGCCAGGCGAATGGCGCCGGCAATGTTGATGCCCGTCGAACCGCCAACGCAAAGCCCCTCCTCCTGGATCAGGTCGAATACGATCGGCAGCGCGTCCTCGTCGGGGATCTGGAAGGCAAAATCGGGTGTAAAGCCTTGGAGGTTGGCGGTGATCCGCCCCTGCCCGATGCCTTCGGTGATCGAACTGCCCTCGGATTTCAGCTCGCCGCTGGTGTAGAAGGAATAGAGCGCTGCCCCCAGCGGATCGGCCAGCGCGATCTTGACCTGGTTGTTTTTGGCCTTCAGCCCGAAACCGACGCCTGCCAGAGTGCCGCCGGAACCGACCGCCGACACGAAACCATCCACCTTGCCGTCGGTCTGGTTCCAGATTTCTTCGGCCGTGGTGCGGATATGGCCGTCACGGTTGGCGACATTGTCGAACTGGTTGGCCCAGATCGCGCCGTTCGGCTCGCTCTTGGCCATCTGCTCGGCCAGCCGGCCCGACAGCCTCACGTAGTTGTTCGGGTTCTTGTAAGGCACGGCGGGCACTTCGATCAACTCGGCGCCGAGCAGTTTGATCGTATCCTTCTTCTCCTGGCTCTGGGTGTCGGGAATGACGATCACCGTGCGGTAGCCGAGCGCCTTGGCAACCAGTGTCAATCCGATGCCGGTGTTGCCAGCCGTCCCCTCGACGATGACGCCGCCGGGCCGCAGCAGCCCGCGCTGTTCCGCATCGCGGATGATAAACAGGCCGGCGCGGTCCTTTACCGACTGCCCGGGATTCATGAATTCGGCCTTGCCCAGGATCTCGCAGCCGGTTGCTTCCGAGGCCTTGTTGAGGCGGATCAGGGGCGTGTTGCCGATCACGTCGATCACAGAACGGGGCATGGAGATTCCTTTGTGGGTGCGGCGAAACCCTAGAAACCCGAAGCTTCGGTTTCAAGGCAAGAATTTGCCTGGTCCAGTCGCATTTCGCACACTGCAATTGCTGCAGCCAGGAGCGCCCGACCGGTATTCATTTCAACCATGTACCGAAAAGCACTCTTTTCATTCGATTTCTTCACCGGTAGAGCACAGGCTAAGAAGAGCCGGCGGGGCGCAACATGACACTCTATCGGGCCAATCCGAAGCATGGCGTCGCCTGGATTACGGGCGGCAGCAGCGGTATCGGCCGTTCGCTGGCCAAGGATCTTGCCGCTCGGGGCTATGTCGTCGCGGTGACTGCGCCAGATGACCATCCGATCGATACGCTCATCGTCGAAACGGCGCAGATGGCGGGCCGTGTCGCAGCCTATCCTTGCGACGTGACCGACGAAAAACGCATGGCGAAGACGGTTGCGGCGATCGAGAAAGATCTCGGTCCGATCGTGTTGGCAGTGTTCAACGCGGGAAGCTATATCGCAACGCCGGGCGAGGATCTTGTGGCGCGCAATTTTCGTCGGTCTTTCGAAGTCAATTATTTCGGCATCATCAACGGCCTGCTGCCGGTCATCGAACGCATGCGCGTGCGCTCGCGCGGCCACGTCGTGCTGATCGGTTCGGTCACCGCCTATTTCGGCTGGCCCACCACCGCCGCCTATGGCGGCACCAAGGCGGCCGTCAATATCCTGGCCGAGTCGCTGAAATACGATTTTGACAAGATGAACGTCCGCATCCAGGTGATTAATCCGGGCTTTGTCGACACGCGGCTGACCGAAAAGAACTTCCTGCCGATGCCGGGCTTGATGCCTGTCAATCTGGCCTCGCGCCGCATCGCGCAAGGCATCGAATACGGCGGCTTCGAAGTCACTTTCCCACGCCGCCTGAGTTGGACGCTGAAGCTGCTCAGGATGCTGCCGAGGCCGTTCTGCCGATGGGTGATCAGCACGGTCACCCGCTGGAATGCGCGGCCGCTGAATTTCGACCGCAAGCCGCCAGTCGAGTAGGATCGGTGATGGGCGAGCGATCGTGTTTGCGGGTCGCTGGGGCGCTGGACATGAATTGGTGCCGGTCGACGATACCGGCGACCCGGACAACCACGTCATTGCCGGCGACGCGCTGTCGCCATCGACCACGGCTTTCCTCGCGCAGCGGATCGTCGTGTGGGTCGAGGCGGTGGTAAAGTGAACCAAAGGCCCCAAGCAAGAGGGCGACCGAAGCATCGCTCCGGTCGCCCTCTTCAATCGTGTGTGACCAAGCCAGGCTTGGCCGACCGCAACACGGTCAGATTATGCGGCCCGCGCTGCTGGCCGCTTGCCGCCGAAGCGGCGCTTGTTATTGCCCTTGAAGGGCTTGGCGCCTTCCGGCTTGCGCTCGCCCGCAAAGGCCGGCTTGTCGCCGAACCGCTTCTTGCCGAAGCCGTTGTTTGCGCCGCCGGGCCGCCTGCCGTCGCGACGGCCATTGTGGTCGTTGCGATCATTGGCCGGTTCGAAGCTGCGCTCGTTCTTCTCGGCGGGATTGCGCTGCGGATCGGGGCTGCCGAGATGGTCGGCAACGATCGGCAGCTTGGTGCGGATGATGCGCTCGACCTGACGCAGCTTGCTGTTTTCAGACGGGTCGCAGAGCGTGATGGCGATGCCGTCCATGCCGTTGCGGCCGGTGCGGCCGATCCGGTGGACATAGCTCTCCGCCTCGTCCGGCAGGTCGAAATTCACCACATGGCTGATGCCGGGCACGTCGATGCCGCGTGCCGCAATGTCGGTCGCCACGAGAATGCGCACCGAACCCTCACGGAAATCGTTGAGTGCCTTCTGACGGGCATTCTGCGACTTGTTGCCGTGGATGACAGCGGCCTTGAAGCCGTCGCGCTCGAGATCCTTGGTCACCCTGTCGGCGCCATGCTTGGTGCGCGAGAAGATGATGACGGACTTCATCGCCTCACCGGCAAGCATGTTGGCCAGCACCTGGCGCTTCTGCTTGGTGCGGGCAAAGACGACACCCTGCACGATTTCGGCGGCCGCGGTGCTGTGAGGAGCGACTTCGACGCGAATCGGGTTCTTCAGCAGGCCTTTCGCCAGTTCGGCGATTTCGGCCGGCATGGTCGCCGAGAACAGCACCGTCTGACGGTCCGGCGCCGTCGCCCTGGCGATACGCTTGACGTCGTTGATGAAGCCCATGTCGAGCATGCGGTCGCCTTCATCGAGCACCAGCCATTTGGTGTCGGCAAGCACGAGGTCGCCTTCACGCACAAGGTCGGTCAGCCGACCGGGCGTTGCGATCAGGATGTCGACGCCGGGCGCGACCTTCTTCACCTGGCTGAAGCGCGAGACGCCGCCCAGCACGAGCGCGGTCGATACATGCGCGCCCTTGGCGAGCAGCTTGATCATCTCCTCGATCTGCACCGCGAGTTCACGTGTCGGCGCCAGGATCAGCGCGCGGGCCGTCTTCGGCCGGCGCTTGGTGCCAAGTGCGATGATCTTCGACAGGATCGGCAGCGCGAACGCCGCCGTCTTGCCCGAGCCGGTCTGGGCGATGCCGAAAATGTCGCGGCCTTCGAGCTGCGGCGGAATCGCCTGGGCCTGGATCGGCTTCGGATCGGTAAAACCGGCGGCATTGGTGGCCTTGAGCAGTGCGCCGGTAATTCCAAGTGCGGCGAAACCGTTCAGTTCCGCAGTGTCCTTACCGATCAAAGTGTTTTCATTGGTCAAAATATTCTTCTTTCATGCGGCTTCTGGCCGCAAACATCGATGGCGGCAGGGCGCAACCTGCCGTCGAAAATTGTCATGAAACGACAAGGCGGGCGGACGTCATCGTCCGCACGGCTGCGCTGTCGTGCCCGCAGGCTTCATGCCACGGGGCTTTTTCGCCACCTTGCCGATCTGTCGGGAAGAGGGAAAACAGACGCAACCAGTCTCATTCGTCGAGAAGGCCGGACTATCCCGGCCCAAGCGCCTATGCCGCCGCATATGGCCCAGTTCCCATCGAAATGCAAGGGGCCCGATGCTGCAGCGCAGCAAAAGCCATAAGGAAGCGGCGCTTGCGCTCTCTCGCGGGCATGATTACCACAATGCAGCTTTCCGTTTCGGGGACCGGTCATGAAGGACGTGCTGAAGGAACTCGAGCGCCGCCGCGAGATCGCCCGCATGGGCGGCGGCCAGGCCCGCATCGACGCCCAGCACAAGAAGGGCAAGCTGACCGCCCGCGAACGCATAGACGTCTTTCTCGACGAGGGCTCGTTCGAGGAGTTCGACATGTATGTCGAGCACCGCTCGACCGATTTCGGCATGGAGAAAACCAAGATCGCCGGCGACGGCGTCGTTACCGGCTGGGGCACCGTCAACGGTCGCCCGGTCTATCTTTTCGCCAAGGATTTCACCGTGTTCGGCGGCTCGCTGTCCGAGGCCCATGCCGAAAAGGTGGTCAAGGTCCAAGAGATGGCACTGCGCAATCGCGCGCCGATCATCGGTCTCTACGACGCCGGCGGCGCCCGTATCCAGGAAGGCGTGGCGGCGCTCGGTGGCTATGCCGAGATCTTCCAGCGCAATGTGCTGGCCTCCGGCGTCATCCCGCAGATCTCGGTGATCATGGGGCCTTGCGCCGGCGGCGACGTCTATTCGCCGGCGATGACCGACTTCATCTTCATGGTCCGCGATACCTCTTACATGTTCGTCACCGGGCCGGATGTAGTGAAGACCGTTACCAACGAGACGGTCACCGCCGAAAGCCTCGGCGGCGCTTCCGTCCACACGACGAAGTCCTCAATCGCCGACGGAGCCTACGACAATGACGTCGAGGCGCTGCTGCAGATGCGCCGGCTGGTCGATCTGCTGCCCGCTTCCAACACGGCGGAAATTCCCGAGATCGAATGCTACCAGTCGGTCACCGATCACGATCTGTCGCTCGACAGGCTGATCCCCGACAATGCCAACAAACCCTACGACATCAAAGAGTTGATCCTTAAAGTTGCCGACGAGGGGGACTTCTTCGAGATCCAGCAGAATTTTGCGAAAAACATCGTCACCGGCTTCGGCCGTGTCGAGGGCCGCACCGTCGGCTTCGTCGCCAACCAGCCGATGGTGCTGGCCGGCGTGCTCGATTCGGATGCCAGCCGCAAGGCGGCTCGTTTCGTGCGCTTCTGCGACTGCTTCGCGATCCCGATCGTCACCTTCGTCGACGTGGCGGGGGTGCGGGCCGGGGCCGCGGGGGGGTATTGGGGGGGGGTGAGGGCCGGGGGGCGGGGGGGGGTGGGGGAGGGCGGGGGGGGCGGGGGGCAGGTAGCCGGGGGGGGCGGGCAGGGGGGGG
>NZ_JAMYND010000016.1:0-138307 GCF_040318885.1 Mesorhizobium sp. M0998 | reverse complement strand
GCGGCTGAACTTCCTTCTTTGCATTCCAACTCTCCAGTTCCGTTAAACACCTTATCTCGGTGTCCACGAAACCGGCAGCAGGCCATGCTGGCTGAGTTTCTGATAGCAGCGGGCTCGTGAAGCTCAAACAGCGTTCCAATCAGCATGCATTGTGGCTGAAATTCTCGGGCGGTCTCAGTCGCTTTTTGCGTTGATTGGAGTAATGATAGCCTTTCGGAGGAGGGTGGGCATGTCCGAGAGCGAATCTGAACGTCGTGAAGTATTCTGGAAAATGTATCAGGAAAATTGCACCCAAGGACGCCACCATGAAACTCAGCGTTCGACAGTAGCAACGGCCCTGATTGCAATCGCAGCGGCGAGCATGGGGTTTGTAACGCTCGACAAGGGCTTAACTCAGATAGACATCCCATTGACACTATTCATCGTCGCTATCGGGATTTTCGGAGCAGCGTTTTCTGCCAAGCACTATGAGCGCTTCGCGATGCACATGCAGCGTGCGAGAGCGTACCGCAATGAACTAGATAGCCTGCTCACCGGCGCCCCTATCAAGGCACTGAAAGACATCGGGGATAACAAGCACGTTCTGAAATATCCGTGGCACAAAAAGCCGCGGCTCAACGAATTCTGGCTCGCAATGTACCTGTTCCTCTGTGCGCTAGGGGTTGTGCTAACGATTCTTGCTCTTGTCGACGCAATACCTCCGCCGGCGTAGCGCTCTGGTGACTGCCGTCATTCACGGTCCAGCCGAGGTTTCTTGCTTAGACCAAACAGTGTTCACATCCGAACGTCGCCCTGTTTGATTTGCCGCTCCACGGGCGAAGCATTTCTAAAGCCGATACTATAGTCGTCAAAAAGGCCTAGCGAGGCGAAATCTATGCTTGTCCAACCACCCCCCGCTTTTTCCTGGCGCAGGGTCCTTACTTCTACGCCATTTGCGTCAGCGAACACCCAATCAAAAGATCCGGGTGTAATGAACTCAACGTCTACGCCTATTGGCTTGGAAAAGACTGCCTTTTCCTTGAGCCAAAGCTCATCCTTGAACGATCCCGAACCGAAGTGATAATTAGCCATCGCTCTTCCTCTCTAAGTATCGTAAACCTACCGACTTCAAGGTATCGTTAACTTACCAGCTAATGTGAAAAACGTCATCTTAGAGGTGCCGGAATTCTGCACCGGCAACCTAGCCAAAATACTTGTTGCTATGCTGTCTCTCGGATCCACGATAGCGGCCTGCGTCTCCTCTGGTTGCTGGGCCGTTAGAGGAAGCCTTGCACGGGCAAGCACAAAAAGTGAACAACGTCTGAATTGGTTGAATGACAATCCGAATATAAAGCCGTTTCGAGATTGTCATTGGCATTTACAGTGTAGTTGCCAAGAGAGAGTGCTTTTGGCCTATTTCGTCTGAAGGGCGCTTGATATGTTGTGCCTAAAGCCGGCACGCCAGAGATGCCACAATATGGACCGAAACGTCGCGTGCGGAGTTTAGGACTCATAGAATGGAACGAACCCGAATCAATCGTCGCATTGAGATTGTCTGGAGGGATTGATGGGCACTCCATTTGCTCCGTTTGAAGAAGAAGGGACGGCATTTGTGGCGCTTAAGGCCCTCATCTCCAGCGCTCATCCTCCTTTGGCGGTTGTCGGATCCGGGGCGAGCGTCAATTCGGGTTACCCTGCCTGGCCAGAGCTCATGGCTGAGCTTCGCAAGAGGGCGGGACCGAAGGCACTGATTCCTCAGCGCCAGGAGGCCCTCAAAGGCGATGCCGCGTGGGAGGCTGAAGTTCATTGTCAGGCACTCGGCAAAAAGAGTTTTTCTGAATTTATTGAGCACCGTTTTGGACCACCAGCCGTTCTCGCCGAACCACACCAAACCATCGCGGCCATTCCATTTCGACACTTTCTGACCACCAACTACGATCCTTGTATCGAGTTGGCATTGAACAAGATGAATGAATGCGCGCCGACGGTTCTTTGGGAGGACGGGAATGCGCTTTCCAGATTTCTGATCGGCCTTTCACGAACAGGGCAGTCCCGCAGCGTAGTCTACCTTCATGGCCGATACAGCCACCCCCGACATGCGATACTTACTGAGACCTCCTATGTTCAACGCTACATCAAAAGCGATGACGCACGCCGAAAATTGCTCGCGATATTTATGACGAATCCAGTCGTTTTTATAGGATTCTCGATGTCGGATCCTGATTTCGGCAATCTAATGCGTGAGGTTACAGCTAGGCTCCGTACCCGCTCGCCTTGCCACTATGCATTAATGGGTTACGGCTCCGAACCTGAGCGAGAAGTCTATCGCGATCGGATGCGAGGAAAATTTGGCGTCGAGCCTGTCTTTTATAGTCTAGCCAAGACTGGCCAAGATAGATACGCCAATCTCTTGCAACTTCTCCGGGCGCTTGCACCCCAGACGAACGCAGCAAGAAATCTCGCGGAGGCTATTGGCATCGGTGGGCAAGAGTCATTCTCAAGACGTCTAGAACGGGATCCAAATGACCCGGAGAAAGGTCAATGGGGTGGGCTGGCTCAGGCCAGTGGCCGCCGTTTGAAGGTTGTTCGGCAACGGGGCGGAAGCCGAAACCAGTTTCTCGTTTTCAAGCTCGTGGTTGAATCACTTCCTGGTTCAGCGCCGCTCGAAGGCGATGTCATTTTCCACCTTCATCCTACCTTTGCGGTGCCGGTTCGTGTCGTTAGCGCTACGAACGGCACGGCTGTCCTCGACGAATGCAGGGCCTATGGTGCATTTACAGTGGGAGTCGCCGCCGACGATCAAAGAACGCAACTTGAACTTGACCTCGCGCTTCAGTCGAACCTCCCGGATTGGTTCCGCCGGCGCTAAGAAGCGGTGCGCGCCGTTGTCTCTATGGTTGATGGCCTAAGGCTACTGTTTCCAATTCGTCAGATTCTGAAACACCGGTGCCGAGATGCGCGTGCCCGAGTTGGTCACCGCGCCTCCGTATGCATGAACCGCCACGGCAATGCGCTGACCGTCCTTGATGACGTACAGTGCGGCGCCGCTCTGCCCCCCCGCAGTGTCGATATCGTAATATACTTTTGTGGCGGCAACGGAGGCAATCTCCTTGCTGTCATACCACATCGTGCCGCTGTCCTTGTCGCCGGGATAACCGGTCACGTTTGCCGCGCTGCCGACCAGTTCGGCGTCGTCATAGCTACCAAAACCGATTGTGCCCACCGTGTTGCCGAGGTCGGTCGGGAGAATGATTGCGGCATAGTCGAAATTCTCGTCGCCCGAATCGGCCCAGCCCTTGACGGTCCAGAAGCGGCTGCTGGTGACAGACCCATAAGGAAGGGCAGTGCCGTTGCGACCTGCCATTACCTGGATTGTTTTTACCCATCCGTCGCGATTGGGAACGCCGCTGTTCTTGATGTAAACACAATGTCCGGCCGTAATCAGCGTCCGATTGCTGATGAGCCAAGCAGTTCCAATCCATTGCGAGCCGTCGCGCGCGGTAATGAGCAGTGATGCGTTCACACGATAGGGATACTTGTCGGTCTCCTGGACCTGTATCCGGCTGTCGGGGCCATGAACAGTCTCGAGCACGAGTTCGGGATCCTTGAACGAGGCCGCGCCAATGTCGCGCAGTTTAGACAGGCGTGCTACGGGCGGAGCCGCCGCTGACTCCTCTGCAAGTTCCGGGTGCAACGCCTCAAAGCCGTCACGCGGGTCCAGAACGCCCTTGGCGACGCCGGTTTCGGGCGGCGACACAAGCGACCCGGGTGCGCCAACTCCTTCCGGTGCTACATTGCTGACTGGCGTGTGCGGTCCGGTCGGGACCGGCCCCTTTTCTTCTGCAGTCATCGCCGGCTTTTTTGCCGGCGCGGTCTTCTTTCTTGTTGCCGTCTTTTCCATGGAGATCACCCCTTACCTACTTGGAAAGCGCCCAAATAACGTTAACTTCCACACGAATTTGCAGATCGCAATAGTAAGTGCGTGTCACAGTCAATGCGCAGCAACAGCTCAACATTCGCGCCGTGCAGGTGCGCTCCGTAGTTGTTTGTGAAGAAGTCTCTTGTCAAAAACACATAATTGCGCGAGGCTAAGTAAAAAGCAAGAGAGCGCGCTGAGTTTTGCGCAAATCGAAACGAAATTGCTCCTTTGCACAGGGAATATTGCCGAGAACTGGAGAGGGCTCGAGGCAGGCAAAAAGCGAAAGTGATGTTTAGGACTCTGAGCTGGCCGGATGCCAGGTCAGGTCCGTTCCGGACGGCGCGATCGAGCGATGAAAAGGGGGGCGGGAGCAGGCGTTGGCGCCTGCATGGATGCAATGGTCCAGGTTTGCTCTGCTTTTTGTGCCGACGTAGTGGCAGGATAGGTGCAGACCTGAGAAAGGAAGGCGATCATGAGTGTCGTCTTCGGCTGTGTGATTGGCGCTGACCGCAAACCGATAAAAGGTGCGAGCGTCATGTTCGTGCGGGGCCCGGTCGCGCTCCCCGATATTGCCCTGATAACCGACGCGGCCGGAGAATTCGCACTGACGGCGCCGGTAGACGGGATCTACACTGTCCTTGTCAATGCCCAAGGCTTCCCGTCGGTAGAGCGACAGGTCAGGGTCAGTGGGAAGGCGAGCACTTCTATCGACATTATTGTGGGGGGAAAATGATGAAACCACCGTCGGATAGATCTGTATTTTCCGGGGTTGTCGAAATGAGGGACGGTCGCTGTTTTCTCTGCTCCGGCGGGCTCTCGGCCGAGCTGGTACCACTTACCGGTGACGCCCAAGTCTTTGCACGCTTCGCCGGCCAGACCGTCAAAATTGAAGGTCATGAAGTTGCGGGCCGGATCGAGGAGGCGAAGCTGACGCATTCTGTCGGCGCAGAAACCGCGGCAAATCCGGAAGCGTCGAGGTTCGCCGCCGTATTTGCAGCGATCAGTGCGCGGGGCGCTGCTTTGATGGAAGTGCCGAACGTGGTGTCGGTGCGGCCAGGCTATCGCCGCACCGCAGGTCATCTCACGAACGAGCCCGCCGTCGTGGTCACAGTACGCGGCAAGCTGCCGGTAGCGGATCTGGCGTCCGGGACAATCCTGCCCAAGCGGATTGGAGAAGTGCCGGTCGATGTAATGGCCGCTGATCCGCTGGAAACCCTGCAAGAGCAGGCGGTCGGTGCGGAAGCAGCAGCTGCGGCGCCTGTTCCGGGAACAACTGCAATCTGGCGAGCGGTGCTCTCCGACGTGCCCTTGCCTGAAGCCGCCGAAGCCGCACAAAAGATCGGCTACAAGAAGCCGACAAATGTGACCCTCGACGCATGCAAGGTGCGCGACGTGCTGTGTCACGTCGGACCGGATGCCGGCTGGCCGACATTGATCACATTCCTGAGCGACACCAGAACGAGCCTTACCGTCACGATGTACGAGATGACGGCGGACTATATAGTCGACGAGCTTGCCGCGATTGGACAAGGCACGAAGGCAGATCTCGCATTGGTGCTGCAGGAGGATGCCAACGAAACAGCCTCTGTCGCCAGATTGCGGACGGCTTGGGATGGGACGCGCTTCACCTATGCCAAAGCAGTCGTCAGCGGTCCAAAAAAGGTTTTCGCCAATTCGTTTCATTCCAAGGTGGCGGTGCGAGACCACACGACAATGTGGCTGTCGAGCGGAAACTGGAGCCCGCATTCGCAGCCGCAAGTGCCCGCTGGCCCCAATCCGACCATCTATCGGCTGGGCAACCGCGAATGGCACGTTGTGATCAACGATGCCGTGCTCTCGGGCATATTTGAGAAGTTCATCATGTACGATCTCGAGACGGCCGCAGATATCGCATCGGAGGAGACAGCGCCGCTCATGCCCGAGCTGTTCGTGCCGGAAAGCGCGTTCCTTGAACTCGAGGCAACGGCGGTGCAGCCGGCGCCATTTGCGCCGAAGCGGATCATTCGCAGTAAAGCCGAACCAGCAATATCGGTGCAGCCGCTGATGACGCCGGACAATTACGGTCAGGCTATCCTCGATCTGATCGGCAGCGCGAGGAACTCGCTCTTCATGCAGTACAGCTACATCCGTGGTCCGAAGAACAACGATCTCTACCGTGACCTGCTCAAGGCTGTCGCTGAGCGGATGAAGAAGGGCGTCGACGTCCGTGTCATCGTCGATGGGCGCAACGAGGCGCCAGCGGATGTCGACCTCGTCCTGGCACTTGGCTGGGATAGCGCTCGTTGGCGGCGTCAGACCAGCAAGGTGCACAACAAGGGCATCATCATTGACGGCCAGAAGACAGTGGTCGGAAGCCAGAACTGGTCGAGCGACGGAACGCAGATCAACCGTGACGCGAGCCTTGTGTTCGATGACCGGGACATCGCGGGCTATTACGACAACGTGTTCCAGTTCGACTGGGCCAACCTGACCAAGCCGATCGGAACGCAAGAAATGGCGCCGATCATTGCGCAGCCCCAGGAGCCGACGCCGGTTGGGATGGTCCGCGTGCCATGGAACGCCTGGTACGGTTAGCGGCGGGTCAGAACTTCGATGGGAAACAAGGGCAACGACACCAAACCGGGCATCGACAATCTCGTCAGGAGCGCGGGCGCCTTGTTGTTCCGTGGCGGGACGCTGGAATCGAGCGGCGGCTCGGAACCAATTGCGGACTCCCTTCTTATCGACGCGGTCGCCGGCACTATTGGCAAGCTTGCCGCGTCCCAAGCAGCAGATGATTCTGGAGCGCAGGCAAAGCCCAAAGACAGGCTGGTGGCCAAATCTGTCGTCGGCAGGGCGCAAGCTGCACTGGAAAAGGTCCGGGACAAGGGCTTGAGGTCTCTTTCCAGGCACGATGTTTCGGCGCTGGAAATTATCGTCTACACGGTGGGACGACCTGCCCTCAGATACCGAAATGGCCGTGTTGAGGTTCCGCCTAACAAGCTGGGCGACAATTCCCGCTGGTTCGTTCTGGTTGCAACAGAAAGGGAGAACATCAACCGCGTGTCGGGTTGCGTTGGCCGGGTCGGTCGGGAACAGGGGCCCGTCAATATGGCGGCAACAGGTTGGCGGGTGGGACAGGAATTCATCGTGACCAACCGACACGTCGCGCGAGATCTCGTGGTCGATCGCAACAACCCTGTCGAAACCTGGACTACCGACGCAACGAAAAAACCGTACATCGATTTCGCTTACACGGACGACACCGCGGGGCCGGCGCGCTTCAACGTCGGAGAACTCATATTTTGCGCTCCCGAGGACGACGTGGACCTTGCTATTTTCCGTGTCGTGGCCGGCAACATTGCGCTTCCTCCGGCCATCCCGATCGACTGGAGCGAGAGCACGGTCGGACGAACGCTCCCGGCGGCAGGTGATGCGTCACCGGCGTTCCAGGGTGGGGAGATCTACGCAGTAGGCCATCCGTACCGGGCTGTGGCGAGTGCACAGACGAGCCTCGTCTTCGAGGAGGCGGATGGACGCAAGCGCTGGTCGCCGGGCCTGGTCACGGGCGTCGATCCGCAGCGCCCGATCATGTTTCACGACAGCTCGACACTCGCCGGCAGTTCCGGCTCATGCGTCGTCGGCATCGCCGGAGACGGCCGGCACGTAGCGGTCGGCCTGCACTACGGCGGCAAGGAACTGGCTACGAACAAGGGATCCGGGCTCGGATCCGCGAACTATGCTGTGGCATTCTCGCGCCTTTGCAAGCATGCCGCGGCCAAATTCCTCAGGGGCACGCCATGAACGACCACGTCCCCCCACCCGATCAAGGCATGACTGCTGCGCAGCGCGCCGATATCGCGACATTGCTGGTGCAGAATCTCCTGCCGCGCAACATTCAATGGCTCGCGGAACGTGTACTCGGTGGGCAAGCAATCTCGGACATTATCGGCAACAGGCCCTCTGCCGCAGAGCTTGCAAGCGCACTGATCGAACGAATGCAGCAGGCGGGCAGGCTCGCGGAAGCCATCGCGATTCTCAGAACGGAGACCCGCAATGCCAGCCTGCTGAGAGGCCTCAATCACATCCTGGCCGGAAACCCGCTTGCCCGCCTTGCCGCGCTGCAGGCCAATGTGCAGGCGCCGGAAGACCCATTCTTCAATAGTGATTTTGTCGATCTATATTACCCGCGTGTCCAGCGGACGGTGTGCGCCGTGGGCCTCGGCGGTCCCGTGAACAAGCTGAGAGGAACAGGTTTTCTGATCGCGCCCGATCTCGTGCTGACGAATTTTCATGTTGTGATGGAATTCCTTGCAGTTCAATCGGAGAATGGGGAGGACAAGATCACGACAACGGCCCTTGGCGACCAGCTGTTTTTCTTCTTCGACTACCTCTCCGCGCCCCGCCCGCTCGTCCCTCCGGACGCTGACCGGCCGCATGCGAGCGTGATGGTCAGGGCAGTCACCGACAATTGGCTTGTCCGCGCCCGGTGCAATCTCTCTAACGACGGGTCCCCTCCCTATGCGGGAGAGGTACATAAAAAGTATGACTACGCCGTCATCAGGCTCGAAAGGGCCGTGGGCAACGTTCCCTCCCGGCGCAGCGGCGGTTCGCTGCGCGGATGGCTCGCACTCGACAACGACATCAGCTTTTTCGACGAGATCGGTAACCGTCTCGTCGTACTTCAACACCCCGAAGGCGCAGAGCAGTTGTGGGACGTTGGCATCTACGCCAAACAGGATCCGAGCAAAACGCGCATCTGGTATTCGGTGAACACTGAGAAAGGCGCTTCGGGGGCTCCCGCCGTTGATAGAAAAGGCCGCCTATATGCGCTGCACAATGCGTCTGTTCTCGACAAAGCCGGCGCACCGCTGGAACTGGACCCAGGCTTACGGGTCAATCAAGGCATTCGCATCGACGTTATCCTGAACGATCTCCAGCAGGATCCCGCTATCTTGTTGCCACGTTCGCTCGAGGAAAACATCGGCTATTGGTCTCTTGCAGAAAATCTGAACGCCCCCCGACCTATTATCGGGCGGCAATTCTTTCGCACCAGTGTCACCGCAATGATGGCCTCGAACGGCGGCCGTGTCCTTAGCGTGACCGGCCCCACAGACAGTGGCCGGCGTTTCTCGATCGATTTGCTGAAGCGAATCGTCGGCGCTGGCGTTTCGGTGGTCGAGTTCGGGCCGAGCGATCTCGCCTCGCTGTCGCCACGAGCCTTTGTAAAGGTGCTGGCCGGCTTACTTATGTTGCCGAATTCCTCCTCCATTCCAGACGCCAAGCAAACTGAGCCGACTTCACGCTGGATCAGCCATGATCTGCCGACATGGCTGGCGCAGCAACTGGCCGCGGACCAAGCCAAGACCCCGTCGCGCTATCCTGTCTGGATTGTCATCAACACCGTCGTGCCGGACGGCACGCGGCTTTCATGGGCAGATGACCTGCCCGATCTCATTTCCGCTTTGATGGGACCGCCAGATACATCGCAGCCGACCCCGGAACTCCCGCAGTTGCGCTGGCTCCTCCTTGGCGCGCTCAACAGTCCATTCCCGCCGACGCGCATGGCGGTAATCAACGACGATCTGGACGCTGCGACAAACACCGACTACTCGGCCGATTTCGCCAATTGCATGGCGATAGCCTGGCGTTCAATCGAGAGCAGTGAGACCATCGGCCCGGCATTTCTGACGCAATTGGGTACAAGATACGTAAAACTGGCGATGAAAGAGAAAAAGCCCATCCGAGCTTTTCTTGCACAATGGGTTCGCGATATGATCACACCGAACGATTGAGGTCACGATGAGCCAGTCGACGGATGAGCCGGAGGAATTAGGATTCGACCTTGAACTCCTTCCGGAGTGGGCACGCAAGTTCGCAATACAGTTGGAGCCGGCGGTGCCAAGTGCGACGCCTGACATCACCGCGTACGCCGGCGGTTTGTCCTGGCCAGCCTTGGTCAGCGCCGCGACCGTTTCGTCATTCCTGCCGCGCGATCTGGTCATCGGCATCGGTCTGGACGACAAGCGCAGCCAAGATGCGGAACGAAATGTTCTGTCGTTTGCGGAGGAGGTACACGGGCCTGACGGAACGAAATGGGCCCTGACGCAGGAGGCCCGCAGGTCGGTTCTTTCAAGGGCGAGTGTGAGGGACATTCAGGATGCGCTGGCGAGGACGAAAGCCCGCTTCGTCGATCCGATCAGCGTCGCATTGCGCGAACAGCTTTCAGCAGCGAAGGTCAACATGGAAGCGGCGGCGTTGCCGAAGCTCGAGGCAACGCGTGTGGCCGCAACATGGCTGCAGAATCTGAAAGGCACGCCGGCAGCAGATCTGGACGGCCTCAATCGTGAAATTGCAATGCGCCGCCTGCTCAAACCGTTCCGCCGGATGGTGGGCCTTGACGGTGACGAAGGATCTTCGACCGATCCCTCAAAAATCCGGTTCTATGGGCGTGAGAATGAAATCAGACGGCTTCGTGATTTTGTCGGAGTCCTGCCTGCTACGTCGTTGCTTGGATCGCTCGGGCGCCTGACAACACGGCTCGGACAGAGAGCCCTTGGTGCAAGGCCCATGATAATCTGGGGCATTGGCGGCGTCGGCAAGACGACGCTGATCGCGAAGTTTGCGCTGGAGCATGCCGAGGCAGCAAGATCTCGCTACCCATTCGCCTATCTCGATTTCGACAGGGCGACCATCAGCGCCCGGCGACCCGAGGTTCTGCTGGCCGAGATGTGCGGTCAGGTTGGAGCGCAATTTCCCGAATTAACCGAACAAATGCGCGCGCTGCAGGACAGGGCGCGTGCGCTGTCGGTCGCAATGGAAGGAGCGTCGGAGAGGGCTTCTCCGGACGCAACGCTTGTCGAAGAGCTCACCAGGTATCTACCGGAGGGTTCCCGTGACGTCGCGAATTTTGCCAGCTTGCTGCCGCTGCTGAAGGATTTTCGCAACGCCGTCGACACGCATATTGCAAGCTTGGAATCCATGTTTGAATGGGAACGGCCGTTCTTGCTGATCCTTGATACATTCGAGATCGTCCAATATTCAGACATAGATGTGCGAAGGGTCGAGGATTTCGTCCGCGTGCTGACAGCGTCCAAAAACGGCTTGGGGTGGCCACGCCTGCGGCTCATCGTTTCCGGCCGCAAGAAACCCTCGAAGTTTCTTGACCATCTACCTGGCCCGAGCGAGGAAATTGGCTTGGGCGCACTGGACAAGCCAGGCTGCATACAGATGCTTCTCGCCGTCACAAGCGACGCCGGGAAGCCGATTCGGACAACCGAAGCCGAGCGGCTTGTCGAAGCCATGATTGCTGGTCTCGGCGCCTCGAAATCGAGGGGACTTCACCCGCTGACACTCAAACTTCTCGGCAGCGTATTTGCGAGCGCGAAGGATTCGACCGGCAGTGCCGTAGTGGACCAACTCGTCGGCGAATTGACAAACAATCCGGACGGGAATGCAACGCTGACCAAGGCGTTGATCGACGGAATTCTCGTCCGGCGCATCTTGGGGCACGTCACCGACGAGCGTGTTCGGGCCTTGGCGGATCCCGGCCTTGTGGTCCGGCGCATCACCCCTGATGTCATACGCGAAGTGATGGCGCGCGGCACACCTAGGCCGGGTTCGCCCGAAGAGGTTATCACAGGCGACAGCCTCGACTTCGAGCCGTGGCAATTGTCTACGGACAAGAAGGGCGACCCGCTGTGCGACGAGGCTGAAGAGATATTCGACGCGTTCAAATGCGAAGGTTCTCTGGTCGAGGCCGATGACGACGCCCTGCGCCACCGTCAGGATTTGCGCCAGGAAATGCTGCCTTTAATCAAGGCGCGGCGCCCGAACCGTTTCCTGCTGCTGCACGAGCTTGCCTTTAAACACTTCCGAAGCAGAGCCCAGTCCAACCGGGCCGATCGATCATCGCCAGCCGAGGCGATCTATCATGGCCTGTGGCTGGGCGTTCCGGTCGAAGAGATCGATTCTCTCTGGCCTAAGACCATCGGCTTCGATCCGCGTCTTGACCCAGACGAGTTCGAGGGTATGCCAAATGCATACCGATACATTCAGGCCAAAACTCGCCAGCCGATGACGCCTGAAGACGTCGCCGAACTGCCGCAGCCGATCGCGGTTGAATGGCTGACATCGAGGGACAACACCTTCTTGGAAGACGATCACCCGAACGAAGTCGCCCGCGCCGCCAGAGCTGCTGCCGGCGAAGCGTATGAAGCTCTCGATCTACATTCCTCGACTGCCGCAAACGTAGCGCGGCTACTCTATCGCACCGGCCAATGGGCCGACTGTCATCGCTTGGTCACGCGCCACATCGCACAATCAGGCTACATCGACCTAATCCTGAAGTCCGCTTCTCCGGCGGGACGCCTGAGTGCATCTGACCGTGTTTATTTCGACGATATGCTATCGCTGCTTCGCACTTGGACGACCATGTCGGCTAAGCTTGGGGCAGAAGCATCGCCACTCGAAGCCGCTAGCATTCTAGGGGGCGTCGAGGGTGGGTTGAGTGACAGTCTTGTGCAGACCGAACTGCTGACTTTTGCGGCGTTGGGGCACCGTATGCTGAAGCAGCGATCCAGCTGGTCCACGGACCGCCGAGCCTATGTTGCACGGCAGGCCGTCCAGATGGCGCGTCGTGTGCCCTCCAACCTTTGGCGTGGAAACCTTCGCGCGCTGCGACTCGCGATTCTTGCGGCAGAGGAGGACGTTACAGACTTGATCGAGGCCTATCTAGGTTTCAACAGCGCACCGCCCCGGGACGATGAGGCGAAACCTCTGGTTGGCCGCGTGTTGATGATGGCGAATCGCGAAACCAACAGCGAGAGCCTTGCAGCGGACATCCAGAGTTGGCTCGAGAACGCGTCGACGTCCGTGAAAGATGCAAACCATATACAGTCAGTATGGGAAGACAGTCTCGCCCGTATTCTGAAGGCCTCGCGAGCATATCCGCCAATGCAGCCGGTGCTCAGGAAAGTCCTGGCGTTCGATCACAGCGACTGGGTACGCGCTTTCGGCAACGCGTTGTCCCGTGCCTTTGATGGCGAGCGAGGCGGCTCGCTGCGCGATGCGCTTGTAAGCCAAGCATTCCTTTCTGACTTGCGTGGGCGTCCGGCTCTGGACGGTCTCTCGATTGCCCAGTGGGCGAGCGCCCGCGGCAATCTGTTGCGCCTCGCCGCGACTATCGACGAATTCTCCGAGGAATTCTCGTCCGATGCCGATGACGCGAGCGATAGCTACCCGGAAACAGTCTTCGGCATCGCCGAAGCACTGCTGCTGTGGCACGACGTCAATCTCGGAGCGATCGTCGAGATCGAAGAACCGTCGGTCAGCACCGACGAGGGGCCAACTGCCCGCAAGAAGGAAGCCGCACGCGCGAGCACCAAGAAGCGCGCGATCAAGACCTCACGAAAGAAGAAGTAGCACAACCTGGTTGCCCCACGCCTGTCCGCAAAGGGGCTGGCTTTTGCAAGGTTCCCGACTCCCGGCTATTCTAGACTCCCCTTGAAGCGTAGACGACCTTGTCGACGGAGGCTGCATTATAGGCGTGAGTCACAGGCGCGTTCTGCTCGCCGACGCTGTCGAGCTTGCCCCAGCAAGCGAAGGGATACTTGCCTTTGTGAAGCGCGGCGCTTGAAACAACGACTACTACATGCCCGTTGCCGGCTGGCGGAACATAGTTGCCGCCCGAGATCGCGCCGACCACAAACAAACCTTTGTCCGCGGCCGCTTTGGCAGCAACGCCGTCCGTGAGTGAGGTCCAGCCATTCGTGGAAAGCCAGTTTGTATCTGCCAGATCGGCTGCTATGGCGTTGGCGTTCTCGCCGGCACCGAAGTCGGGGTGGGCCAGCGCAGAGGCGACAGCCTTGACGTATTTGTTGCAGTCGGCCTTTGTCTCGTCATTCCAGGCGTCGTTGCAGGCGTCGATCACTTTCTGGGCCGCTGGCGTTGGAGCCCAGACGGCCTCTGCCGCTTCGGGCCGCCTCAACGCCTGGTCTGAGATCTGGTTGACCATTTGCGTTTCCAGCCGGGCTACGCGAGCCGACATGCTTTCTGTCCGGACGGGCTGCTGAAAATCTCCCGGTATCATCTGGTCGTCGGCGAGTTTCTTCCGGCGGCCGTCGAGAAGGAAGTCAACATCGAAGTTTTCCGAGGCACGAACCTGGAGCGAGAGGACAACGAGATAGCCGAAGAAGCCGACAAACAGTCCGATGCCATAGGCGCCGAATAGCGGTGTGTTACGATCAAAGATCGCAAGGACGCTGGCGCCGCCGATGACGCCTACCAGAGTTGTTACGTCGCTGAGCTGGATCTCTCCGCGGCGATAGCGGTTTACGTAGTACACGTACCAGCCGATGAGCGCGCCGAACCCGAACGCTCCCGCGAGCGGCAGCCAAGTCAGATCGTTCATTACCTGTCTCCCCATGAATTTCGAACTGCGTGGTAGAAGGTTACGCCAAGCAGCAGCGCCAGCTCCGAGGCGGTCACTCCGGCGGCACCCGAGAATGCAAGGCAGACGCTCCCCGTGAGGAGGATCGAAGCGACCAGATATGGAACACCCAGGATCAGGCGGGAGGCCTTCAGGCGTCCGGCGCAGTCGAATCCGATAACCATTCCCACGGAGATCGATCCGATGATTTCAACTGGCAGCGGGTTAAGGCCCAAGATACCTCCGCTCAGGATATACGCGAGAGTGGTATGAGGCACCGGCGGAGGCGCAGGACGCACTGTCCGGTCCCACCTGCGTCGACGCTGCCTTGCAGCCCGTCGAAGATGCGGACGTCGACAACTAGGTTACCGGGCGCATTGGACCCCGGCCAGGCCGGTGGCCGATGCCCTGACAGCCACCCCGCCGTCGCGCTGGCGAGCGAAACCTGCATCAGCTGGCGGTCTGCTGTCAGCCCTCCACCTCGCCAGGCCGTTACGAAGGCGCCTTCGCCAACGGAGTCGCCGTCGGCACTCAGCCATGGTTCGAAGGTCACGAAGATGTCGGTCATGAAGAAGTCATCGGACAGACCGGCTGGCGGGCTCAGTCCGTCGAACAGCCGCTGGAAGTGACTCCCGATAGCGTCGGTTCTGTCGGCCAGCAGAATATCTTCGGAGTGGTCGAGCAGGGGCCGGGTGGTCGAACCGCTTGCGACTGTAGGAACCCTATAGATAAAGGGTGTCGCAACCTCGCGATGGTCGATACTGGCGTTGCGGGCAAGATCGAGTTCAGTGCGTATCGATCTCAGGTTCAGGATGTCGATGCCCGCGATGCCGAGCCGCCGATGCCGATCGCGTAACCCGTCATCCTCGGGGAAGCCCTCCTCGAGCCTGCCGGTGCGACCTTGCCAGCTCTGCGCGACGGACCCGTCGCCCTTGAGTACTGAAACGCCAAAGGTGAGGGGAGGCATCTTATCACCGCCTTCCACTGGCGTGACAACGATCTTGCGGTTGTTGGCGGTAACCAGCTGTTCGGCAATGTCAAATTTCAGGACCTGCTCGGCCGCGAACGCCTCCGGTTTCCGCGCTCTCTCCAGTTCGGCGCAAAGATCCGCGGCCCGCTCGTGGAAGAATTTCAGCGCGCCGGCAGCGGCGACCGGGTCGGAGCCGCCCAGTACTGTCAAGCTTCCTTCTGTCGCTGCGACGAAACGAACGAAAGCTACAGCTTTCTGGCTGTCGAGTTCCTGGAACACAGCACCCGACGGTGTCGCGATCGTGTCGTCCGGGCCATTCAATCGCAACGTCAGCCGGAGCTGATCGACGTTCTTCGCCTCATAGGTCCAGTCGCGCTCGGTGGCCCATTGACGTGCATTGCCCATGCGCTGTGCAACATCGCCGCCTCTTACCGGTGCGTAGCTGAAGTTCTCGTTGGAGATGGCTGGCTTGCGCGGCATCCGGCGGACGCACACCGGCACGCCACGGGCGTCACCAAGTGCGAGGGAAAGGGGACGCACCAGCCTGAGCCATGCCGTCGGGCGGTAGCGTCCCGGATCGCCAGGCTCGGATCCGGACACGTCGCCGGCGTCGGCGCGCTGGATGTGTGTCAGCTCGAAGGCCGGTGGCGGAGGAACAGTCCCGCCAGCGCTGTCAGCGTCGTGGTCTGAAGGTGTTGCGTCACAGGCGACGAAGAGATGTTTCGTCCCGGGCGTCAGCGCCAGATTGAAAGGTTCGAAGGTGACCTGGGCCGCTGCGCCGCCAGCCATACCGCCGATTGTTCCGAAAGCCTGACGCCCGACATCCATCCCGCCGTCGTCATTGCTCTCCTTCGGGTCGCCATAGGCCACAAGCGTGTCGAGATCGTACACAAAGGCAAGCTTGCGCAGGAACCGGTTCGTCAGCAGTCGGGACGCCGAGATGCCGATACCCTTCGAGATGACGGTGTCGGCATAGATCGGCCTCACGGTGTCACCGAAAAACCTGGCGAGTTCACGTTTGGCATCAAGGACGCCTCCCAGAGCTTCCGCGGCGGTCGGGCTCGCGACGCTTTTGAGGATCGACGGATCCAGCACGGCGTCGATGCGCCGAAGCGCTTCTCGCGCATAGACGTCAGCGTCGGCATCCCTGAAGCTGAATGGCTTTGTCGCCGTACCACCAAAGACAGGAACGTCGATGTCACCGCTGTGGGAGCGGGTCGAGACAGGCGGCACTGCCAGATCGGTGCGGACGACCTCCGTGTACTCGTCAATGCCGGGCAACGCGTCGCGCCGGAGCAGCCAGATCGCCCGGTCCACTAGACCGGGGATATCCGAATACCCGGTGGCACACACCCGGTCCGGGGCGGCCACAATCAGCGCAGCAGCGAGCTGCGGGACTGTCGCCGTGTCGGCACCGAGCGAGGCTGCCCAGGGGGGAGCCGCGACCTTGTCGTCGCGGAACGGCGGACTGACCACGGTCGTCGAACGGTATATGTCCCGGAGCTGGTCTGCGGTGAAAGTATCCTGCCCGCCGACCAGGGCGAACGGACGCTCGACCCCGAGTTCGACCGTCAGCTCTACGAACGCGTCTTTTGACAGCAGGCCGGCGAATTCGAACGATGCAAAGATGTCCGTGGTCGCGATCCTGGCAATCCGTTCACGCCAATCGGACAGAGGGCGACCGACAAGCCCGGGATCGGAGAGCCCGTCGAGCAGCGCCCTGTACATCGATGCGCCGTCGGCGACGAATGCCAGGAGCTGCTGCTTCTGGGTCGCGGAAAAGGCCTGCCTGGTTTCCTGCCATAGCCTGAACGTGACGCCAGCCGAGACTCTCTCGTCGGCCAGTTGTTGACCGGCGCGCGCATAAAGCAGCGCGGCGCGATCGAGACTGTCGATGAGGGTTGTCCGCTGTCCGGAGCTCAGTACACCCGAACCGTCCGGGCCTTGCGGGAGCAGCGTCTCGAGACGCTTGCGGTCAAAGGCTATCAGGACCTTCAGTGCACCCGCAGTCGTTCCCGGCCACCATGCGAACACGAGCGACGGCAGGTCATTGAGCGCGATAATGCGGTCGATATATCCGACTGTCGTCAGGGTGGACTGGCCACCATCTGTATCAGGCCATTCGTTGCCATAGATGTCGCGCCAGTTTGCCCGCATCCGGATCTTGCTCCCCACAATCCCGTATGGATCAGGGTCGGCTCCGGCGGCGAGCAGCTTCGCCAGCGGGAGCGGAACGCGATAGTGGTAGTGAAGCGATGCGGCATCAGTGGGGGGAGACTCACCATCTTCGGTCGGCCCGATCGACAGGCTGTGGGTAGCATCACGGCCGCCGACCAGTGTGCCGTTCCCGTCTACAACATCGTAAGCCAGCATGGAGAAGCGGGCACTCAGCGCTCGCTCGAGAGTATCGGTCGACTGGCTGTCATCCCGCGAAACGATCATCGGCCATGTGCCCGGCTCTGCCAGCGGCTCGACCGACATCTCGCCGGTGGTGATGACGAATATTCTCTCGTCCTCCTCCGCCACTGGCCTGGGACAAATGAATGCGTTGGCGCGCAGGGAGTTTGCCGGGTCGATTCCAACAACCATCAGGAGACTGAATTGCGCCGGTCTCCCGGCGGCGATACCCTGCTGCCTGAAGAAGGTTCCGCCGGTGTTGACAATTGCCGCCCGCCGGACGATTTCGACAAAGGCAGTCATGTCGCCGCCATTGCCGAGCGACGCGATATAGGTTTCGGCGATCGGCCTCGCCGCTTCGGCGGAATCGAGCTCCGGAACCTGTCCAGGACGGATTTCAGTGCTGAGGTTGGTCTGGATGACGACAGGCGGCTCGGCGCCAGAAGAGCGCTCATAGCCTGCGTCTCCGACGTGGAGGATATCGACCGACCTGATCGCACCGCCATGCTGGCCATTCTCGAACCAGTCGAGACGTACGCGATCGTTCTCGTTGATGGTGACGATCTCGACGATGTCGGCGAGGTGGGCCGGCCCACCCCCCGGGGGTACGGTGGGGTCTGCTACGCAACGCACCAGGATTTCCGCAGCAATTACAGGAATGGCGTCCTGGACATTGTCCGGTGACGCCTGCACATCTTGCGGCCGGACTGCACGGTTGCGGGTGCCCAGCAGCGGGACAATCGTCTCGTCCTTCGAGTAGGCCAGCGCTCGCACCAGTTCTGGAGGAAATCGCACTATGGAACCGTCGGCAAGCGGCAGCGCAGGGCGGGCTGCGTACTCCTTGGCTGTCAAGCGGTAGAGATTGTCGGTGGCGACTGTCCCCCGAAGGCCTTTTTGTTGAAGCGACCTGAAGGCTGCGCCCGAAGCGGCGAGGCTGGCGTCATCAACGGGAACGTCGACAGTTGCGGCCTCGGCCAGCCAGGGTGCGTTGATTTCGGCAGAAAGGCGGGCTGTTCCGGCTGTCGCACCGCGTAGCGGCACCTGCAGCCATGCAAGCCGGTAAAGTCCATGCACACCGTTCTCCGGGATGCGCGGGATGTTGGGAGGAACCGCTGCCATATCGGCCGGCAGCGGAAGCCGCGGTCCGTGAGCAAAGAGCCTTGAAGCGCCGGCGAAAATCTCGAACCCGGCCGACTTGTGCGGCTCGGCATCCACCCTCGCAAGGAGGTCGAGAAGGTTGCCGACACTGGCTGTGTCAGTGTCGCGCGCCAGCGCGGCGAGTCTGGCAATGGCCGAACGGATGAGAAGTCCGAGGTGCTCTTCGAAAAGCGTGGCCACCAGTGAACGCGGCGTTTCGGCGGTCTCGGCTCCGGTTGACCGCGCCCGGGATTTGTCGAGCAGAATGAAGTCTTCGAACTGCCGATCCACGGCGTCGCGGTAGCTGTCATTCACCAACAGCTTTGTATCGAGCGCTACGTCGTCAAAGTCGTGATCGCTGGCGAAGCCGGTTCGACGCACTCGCATATCTGGCGGCAGCGGGAAGAGAACGCCTTGGATCACAACTTCGTCTGTAGCCGCCGGCGCCGACGTGATCGTCGCGTGCAGATTGGCCGCAAGGAAGTCCTGCAGCTGGCCAAGCGCGGGAAGCCGGAGGCGCCTCTTGGCCGGATCACTCGCGACGCCGTCGCCGGCCACGAACGCTGCAACCCTGTCGATTGTCTCGTCATCGAGTTGCCACTCGCGCAGCGGCGCCCCCGCCACGGCCAGGTCGGCTCCCAGAGTAGCCTTCAGCGCCCAGGCTGCGAGAGCGGCCGAGAGGTCACCAAGCGACGTCGGCCGACCGGTGGAATCGATCTCGGGGCAAAGCAGGAGCAGTACAGCCTCGGGCACCATCTGACTGTCGGACGCTCGGGCCATGGTGAAATCGGGGGAGAAATAGAGCGGCAGCCGGATTGGGTCCTGGCCTGCCTGTCGCCAGTCTGCCGGCGTCAAATTGGGCGTCCAATCCGCCGCCTGCGGCATCAACAGCAGCAGCGGTGATTGACCCGCGATCTCCAGCATGCCGATCTCGGCGGTGCTGAACCGATAGTATTCGATCGGGCCGTCCGAGCCGACATAGGTGGCATATTCGATGGTCGTGGCAAAGCTGAAATGAATGGAGATCCGGACCCGGTGGCCAAAGACCTTGAACTCGGCAATCACGACTTCCACAGAGACCGAAACGCCGGCCTGTATGAAAAGCTTGGTTTTGAAATGAGTCCGGAAATCAAGGCCGATCGCGACCCAGATCCGGATCGAGACGCCGGCCTTGATGATACCAAAATCAACATAGCCGTACAGTTCGCCGAGTATGCCAACTGTGCCGCGCACCCGGATGAAAGTCCGGGCAGCGCGCGTTTCTACGGCCGTCCCGGGAAAGTAGAGCACGCCGTAGCCACCCTCTAGGGTCGCAAAAACCGTGACCGCCAGCCCAACGCGCAGTGGGCCCTTGACGATCTCCTTTCCCAGTCCGACTCGGAAGGCAACGCCCGCTTCGATGACGGGTTTATAAAGGAGAAAGTCCGCCTGCTCGTCCCATATCAGCTGATGGTTTTCGTTGAGATAGGCAAGGGTCGAGGGGATCAGGCGTGCCGCCGGCCCCGAAACGCGCCGGAAATAAAGGCCGCCAGACCCGATGAAGGGGAGGAACTGCACTCCGAATGAGCGCGAAAAGTCGTTGTTGCGAGGATAGCCCAGGTCGATTGTGAAGCCGCCGTCCGTGAAGATTTCGAACGCGATCGCCGGCAGAGTGACACTGACTGCCCCGAATTCGAGCTGGCGCCACGACGATGGCGGCACGAATTCCAGTGAGTATACGCCAAGCTTGTCGGTGAGCCGCCGGTAGAGGACGTCGACGGAAAACAGTTCCGCGCCTTCGCCGAGCATGACCGCCACACGGAGGCCATAGAGCGTCGGATCGCGCATGGCGAAGTCGATTGCGACGATCTTGAAGAAAGTGCCTCTGAACCCGACAGACCATCCGACATTGGGATCGAAACCGACCACATTCTTGTCCAGCAGGGCGACAGTTTGCTCGATCGCTTTCTCGGGATCGCCATTGTCGCCGTCTCCGAGATCTGGCATCAGCCGTTTCAGGGCGTCGACCAGCTCGCGGGTTGTGGACGGGGACAATCCATGGATGGGATCAACACGTTGTCCCAGGGCAAGCAGTTCGAGTTCGAGCGCATCGCCGGCGATCGAGCCGCTGCTCGGTACAAGCCCGGCAAACCAGCCGACCGCAGACGCCCGGCTCTGCGGGTCGGCAAATGCCTTTGGGTCGACAAAAAGCAGCAGCGTCATGCCGTTCGAGCCCGGCGGCAGAGAATGGCCGAAAACCTGCAGCTCGGTTCCGAGCGAGTAGATCAGCTTGACATCGGCCTCATTCCCGTTCCTGGCCGGGTACTTTTTCGAGAGCAGTCCATACTTCCGAGAGATCAGTTTTAGGACGCCTTCGATACCAATCTCGAGGCCGTCGCCGCCGGAGTTGTCAAACTTGAAGCCAAATCCCCAGTCCGTTGCCGCTCCGGCGTTTTCCTTGAAGCCAAAGAGGAACTTCATCTTGAAGGCCTTGAGCTTGCCGGCAAGAGCGCCCAGAGAGCCCATATCGAGGTCGAACTCGAGCGCGAATTTGAACGGGTTGCCTGCGCCGAAGCCTTCGAAACTGAAAAAGCCAAGCGATCCCAGACTTGCCCCTTTTGGGAACCAGCCAAAACCGGACAGTTTCAGCGGGAAGGACGAAAGGAATCCTCGAACTCCGCCGTCCGCGCTGCGACGCTTGTAGCGGTCGAAATCGAACCGGATATTGGGCGGCGAGAAGGTAAAGTTTGGCAGGAGTTGCGAAAGGTCCCATTTGGGCATCGGTATCTTGGGCAGGTGGAAGTCCAGACCGATGTCGAGATCGCTGAAGTCAATCTTATCCACGTCCAGGATGTCGGCAACACTTCCCAAGCCGATCTTCCCGAACTCCATGTTGCCGTCGAGTACAAAACGGGACTCCACCAGAACGGTGTGACCCACGTCCGTTGACCGGTCTGTGACATACGCGACTCTGTCGAGATCCACGCTTTTGATGAACGCCTTGTCGAAGGTCGCCTCGTATCTATAGGCGTTGGCAGTTTCAAAGGTATAGATTTCCCGTGTATCGGTTCCCTCGCGGCGGCGCTCGTACCGGCCGATCAACTCGATGTTGTTGAAATCAGCTGGTGTTGAGGGTGTTGATCCGCGCGGGCCCTGCTTTATCGACCCGGTACCCTCGAACAGGCTGCCAAGAAGAAGGCGAAGGCTCGTATTGAAAACCCTCAGTTCGCCATTGGCGAACAGGGCCTGCATCCTGCGGACCCGGAAACCGTAGTGCGAGCCCTGGGTTTCTCTGGCTGGTTCCTCATCCTGATAGTCCACCAGTGCGGCGAGCCTGGCCATGGGCTGATTTTTGGGATTCGGACCGAGTGGCGTGGTTTCAACGGCGACATACTCGGCCTTCAGCTTGGCAAGGTCGACACCACCCATCAGCCCCTTGAGCTGGGTGGGCAGGTTCGCGACCCCGAGCGGGACGTTGATCGCAAGGACCCCCGACCAGTTTGCATTGCGAACGATGGCATCGATGTCCTGATAGAGGAGGCGGGTCGGCTCGCCGTCGGGCGACCTGCTGTTCGCATAGCCTTTGACCTTGTCCAAAAAATCCTTCAGGATTTTCTGTGCCGTGGCGACTCGCACAGAGAGAGGGTCATCGGGCCCGGTCGCCCCTCCAAGGAATGCATCAGGGCTGGACCACGCCTTGGGGTCCGCTGCCAGATCGACGATCGAGTGCCCCTCATACCCCTTGACGATGACGAGCGTATCTACTCGCGCCGGTTCCTCCCGCCCCGGGCGCGCCAGGTCGACGTCGAACGACCATCCGGCTATGCCTATCCGCTGTTCCAGCGTCGCGCCCCATCCGGGGCCGGTGTAGCGCGGTGCACGGTTCAGCACGAGGAACAGCCGGTTGCGCACCAGCGCATCGACGACCGGCGGGAGAAGAGGTGATGGCGGCGGTTCGCCAGCGAGTCCGAAGGACACATCGACTGTCGTCTGGCCGATTTCCAAGGCAACTGACCTTGCAAATCGCACCGCCGTGATAGGGCCATTTTCGCCCTGCTGCTCGATTTCAAAACCGAGAGGGGTGCGCTTTCGAATGAGGGCCTCGCCGCGCAGCGCCGCTTCCGGTCTCGGCGCTCCGGTGGTCAGCAGCTTTGCCCGTTCGACCGCCAGGACGTTGCGCTGGAAATCCCATAGCTCTTTGGGATCGTCGGCGATGTGTCCGCGGATAGGCAGAACAGGGACAAATCCGGCGGCCATCTCCGGAGCACGAGGCGACCCCGTCGCCATGAACACTGGATCGTGCACTTGGACGTAGCCTTCCGTCCCACCGAGGCGGCGGTACGCGGCCGGCTCGGTGATGAGCCGCATCGCCCTTCGCTCCTCGCCGTCGGGAAGGTTTGCGATCCGGATCCACGAGGTCACGCCCTCGAGTTTGCCCGCTGCCGTGAACTGGAACGCTTCCTGGTCATCGTCATGCGCAGCCTCCTGTCCATCTCCGGCCGGCAGACGCATGTCCAGGCTTGGACCCAGATCGAAGCTCATGACCGTCGGGCCCGCAGCCTCGGCGGTCGTCGATGAAAACGGAATGACCTCCGAGGCAGCCGGGCCTGGCATCAGCCCGAACTGGGTAGGATCGGCGGTCGGATTGCCAGGCACACGAACGTCGAAATGCCCCCTCAGTGACAGTGTCTCTTCGTAGAGGCTGATCGCAGTCGTATCGTCAACCTCGCCGGGATGACGCGTAAAAAAGTATGCAGGGCCCGATGGCGCCCCGCCGACTGCCGCCGCTTCCTGTCTGCGCGGAACGAGCAGAATGTCATGGCCGGCGTTGGTAACGAAGCCGGAGAGGAAACCTTCTTCACCCGCCGCCGGCACCGGCTCGACGAAGCTTCGGTTCTGGTCGAACGGATCCAGCGGATCAAGCACCAGTCGCAGCCCGATCGGCTTTTGTCCGTCCGCGGAACCGGCTCGCAGGGGCCGTGCCCGCCTCGTCAGGACATCGCGTTTAGTTTCTCCGCCAACCTCGTAGGGCTTCGAAACCTGACTGAATCGAATTTCAAGCCCCAGCTCATCGACTACGTCGGGGGCAGCTGCCGCGTCAGCTACAATCGTTCCTGCCGCCAGCCCGGTGAGGGGGATCGTCAGGAGCTTCGTGCTGACGGGCTTGTACGGTGCACCGCTGATGAACTTCCTGAACCGATGGGCGTTCGGCTCGATTGACCGCAAGGTGAGAGCGTCTTGCTCGACCGCAAGGGTCGCCGGTGTGACCTGCAGCCGGTAGGAGATCGACTCGTTGCGGGTGATGCTGAAAGTGATGGCATCGTTGCCCGACAGGCCGCCCACATTGCCTGTCCTTCTGCCGTGGACTGCACTCCAGGCGCCATCCGTGTGCCCGAAGATCACGCGAGGAAGTGCATTTGCGGGGGCGGCATCCTGCCGCTGTGCCAGGTCGTCGAGTTCGTCGATGATCGTCATCAGCTGATTGGGCGGCGTAGCGGATTTCAGGATCCAGATGAACCCTTGCTGAGCCAGAGCAGTCGTCAGCGCGATGTGAATCGTGCCGTCGTCAAGAGGATTGGCCGGACGAAATAGCAGCCGACATGCGTCCGGAACATCGGCGAAGATATGTGTTCCCGGGATGCGGGCAAAATCTACCACGACACACTCCCTCTGCCGACCATTGGCAGCCCCAGCAATCGGCAGTCATGCCGATCAACCAGCGCAAAGCGGGGCAATCCAGGAGCAGTCCAAATGAGCGGCCGAGCGAGCCTGGCCCCCTCCGGCCATTCAGCCGCAGCATTGTCCTTGAAACAGGTATCGTAGAGTTCGGCAGGCACGACATGGACTACGCGCGTACCCATCGGCAGCTCGGTCAGTTTGCCGCCTATTTCGAAGGAAACGAACGGCGTTAGAGTTTCCTGCGACAGCGTCTGCCCGCATAGCCAGGGACTCGTCTTATCGCCGCTCTGGCATGCTCCGTTGATGTCGAAGGCATCAGGATCGAACGGATCGTCTTCGTGAGTGGCAGCCTGCCGCGTGAGTTTCTCCATTGTTTCGCCGTCGGCCGCGCTGACGATGAGCCCACCCCGATCCTTGATGTCGGCAGGCGAAGCGGGGCCCTTGATCGGTGTTGTGTTGTCGTGCAGCGGCAGGAACATTCGGATGGGGCCGCGTGAGAACAGCTTCTCCAGCTGTGAAAAGCTGCCGACCACAAAAACGGTTGGCGAAAGCCCTGCGTCCGCCGCCGCATTCTCCGGTGCCAGCTCGGCTTTGCCGGCTTCCGCCGGTCCTACCGCATTCGAGTGACAGATCCCCCACAATATACTGCGCGTCATCCAGGCGAGAAACGGATCGGAGATACCCGACTGGAACGACGCCCTGTCCGCCATTGGTCCATCGCCATCCGCAGCCCGCGGCCGCGGGTCAGCGCTGCACGGGTCGATCGGATCGGGAATTAGACGGAAAGTGTCAGCGTCGCCCAGTTGCAGTCGGTTGTTGTTCGGGTTGGCGAACGAGCCTTTCATGACGAATTTCATACCCGGGCGGAGGTCGACGTAACGCAAATTGCGGTGGAGCCCCTGTGTCGCCGCCATAAGTCCATCAACATCCTTCGGCAGCAGCGCCAACGCCAGTTTTGTGATCTCGGGGGCGTGAATCGCAAAATAGCTCGCATTGGCGTCCAGCCCATAGAGGCACTTCGCCAGTCGGCCGAGATTCGTGTCGCCTTCAGGCATTCCTTGCAGGAATTTTCCCAAGCGCTCATGCACACTCCAGAAGCCGGGAACCCCTGTGCCGCTGGTTTCGCCGGCAAGGTCAATGTAGACTCGCGCACCAGTCAGCAAGGGTGCGTACACCGGTTCCAACCGCAATCGAACCGCCATGAGCCCGTCATCGAAGTCAATCAGGTTCAACGGGGGAAGCGCTGTCCAGGCAGTATGCGCAGGCTCTGTCGTCCCATCGAAACAAGCGGGAATCACGGGGCCAAGTTTGTTCAGCGGCACGCTGACAGCGCGCCATGGCATTACGCCGGCCGGATAGAGCCTAAGCCGCCGATCACCTGGCGTTCCGGCTGCAGTCAATGCCCCGTTCAGTATCCGGATTTCAACACGTCGGTCGGCGGGAATGGGAGGAAGCGAAACGGCCGCCAATTCCATTGTTTCTGCTGTACTTGAGGCGCAGTCGTCGGGGCGGTTGGGCCAGGGATCGAACGTGCTTCTGCCCTCGACCTGGAGATCCAGGCCGATCCTGCCGCCGCCGGCATTGGATATCTTCGCCCGAAGGAGTTTGGCGATGGTGAGAGCCCGCCTGTAGGACAGAGCCGCGTTGTAGTCAGGCATGCCTTCAGGTGTGCGCGAGTCCGCGTGTCCGATGATCCGGATACTGATCGCGCCTCCAGAGGTCCCACTTTCGCGGTTTGCGTCGACAATACGGCGAGCGAGCTCGCCAACAGCGGTTTCAATTAGCGCACGCCTTGCTGCTAGCTGCTTGCGCCCCTGGGGATTCTTGCCCTTTGTCGGATTGGGAAGTGAGTCTTCGTTGGTATCGAAGCAAAGAATCGGGACGGCGGCCGACGCGCCTTCCATCGCCTTGTCGCCATTCAGTTCTGCGACAGTGTCGAACAGATCGGCGACAGGAGCAATCTGCCTGGCTGCCGCGTCGGCGCTCCCTACGGCTATCAGGCACAAAAATACAGCTGCAAGAAATGCCTTAGTCATGACCATTCATCCCCCGAGAAAAGGTCAGGAATCACAACTGGATCAAGGGCTCTAAATACTATCAGGCTTCTGGATGGGTCGCGTGAGCGTCGCGTCAGCCTCGCAGATTCATAGTCCAAGCCACGGCTAACGTAAAGGGCATGCAACTAAGAACTGACAGCCGAAGTAGTAGGATCGAACGAAAGTGTCGCGGAGATCCGCGGTATCTATGCGCAACCAGGCCGGCTCCCTATTGAATTAATTCGACAATGATCGCACCTGGCATATTGCTGTTCGCTAACTAGGCTAGAGTTTGTGCTATCAGTCATGCCAAAAGTGCAGGGTCGATCAACGGCAGGTGTCCAGCTCTTTGCGGCCGCGTGCTATGCCTTCTGGTCAACATGGAGCCATGGCTCCAGGTTGAGATGTTTTTCCTCCCGTCCCGCCCTTCGCAGGCGCAGCGTCGCACGTCGGGCGAACGCCGAACGACCGCATTCTGCCTAGTCGATCCGAAAGCGGACTGTTGGCAACCGGCCAAATCGAGATCAATGATCTGGTCTACGCGACGAGATCCTCGCGTAACACAAGTCAAATCTGCCTAGTGGCAAATTGACGAAGCATTGCCTACGTCGCGGCAAAGTTGATTGCGCTCTCCGTCACAGACGTCTCTGAGGAAACGCTCCATATTCACATCGACTCTATTATTCATCTTTTTCTCGATCCCAGACCAAACTCCCTGATATTGATGATAAAAATTCCATATACGAGGGTAAAGAGCCACACATACTTGGCCGTCGAAGCATAATGATCCGAGAAAGCAATCAGATGCTTTCTCATATATGTTAGCTAGCTCCAGCACATTTTTGAGATTGTCCGGATGTTGCTCCATGAAAGGATAAATATCTTTGCTGAAAGAACCATCGGCTTCCTTGTGTTTATCCAAAAAGTTCTGGCCCGCCGCGCTCAGCCAAAACGCGGTTTCCGCTGTGTCGAGTTTGTCAAAGTTGGGATCCGAAAAAGCGGTCATCATTTGATTGAAAGAGAGCATTCGTTGACCCGTCACGACGCAGGTTGCGACTATGAAAAATAAAGATACGGTCACAATTGCCACTTGAACGGAATTCGAAAATAAAGCTCGTATTCGGGAGCGGAACCACCACGACCACCTGGTAGCAGCTGGTAGTTGATCTAGCTGGTCCGAAATGTGGAACAGCGGGAAGGCTAGCACCGAGTTCCATTGGGGTCCTACCTTGGCCTCAGCGGCCTCGGTTTGGAGCGCGACCACACCACCTTCCTTGATTGAATAGACTGCGCTACCGCTAAAGCCAGGCGCGCCCGCTTGATCCGACTCGAAATGAAACAATCGATTGGCAGAGCTTCCGGCCACATTGATGATTCCCAGAAACTGCCCGTTTGCTGTGCTTTGCTCTCCAATGACGGTCGGATACCCTCTTTCGGACATGGGGCCAGAACAAGTTTTGGGAAAGCGAAGCGAGAGATAGGGGAGAGGTGATGGGGCGGAAGCCTTGCAAATTGCGAGATCCTTTCCCGTCGCACGGTCATATTGAGAGCTGGCTACCATGAGGGGCAGGGGATCCATACCCTGAAATACAATCTGGAAGATATTATCTGGCTTACAATTCGTAAATAGGTGTCCAGCAGTTAAAACATACCCACTAGGCGAAATACAAAATCCGGTACCGAGTGGTTCAGTAGATGTCGCCGATACGACAAATATCTGCCCGGTGGACCGCTCAAGCTCATTTCGGTAATCTAGCATCAGTTTTTCGGACAGCAGCTTCGATTGCCTTCACGACAGCAAGCTGACGGCATCTCGACGATGATATATTTCCCATCATTGTCCTTCCCCCATTCATACATTACGAAGCCCGGCCACGTCGGATCGCCCTTCGCGTCATAACTGATGTCCCCGATCGCGGTCTCCCAAGGGCCGCCCGCCTTGATCTCTGCTGCGACCCTCTGCGCGTCGTCGGTCGAGCCTACCTTGGCGGCGGCGGCGGCGACGATCTGCACGGCAGCGTAAGCGTAGAGCGTGTAGGCTTCCGGCTCGAAACCGGCGGCACGGAACTTCTCGACGAGTTCCTTGGCGTTCGGGTTTTTGCGCGGATCGGGAGCGAACGTCACCATCGTGCCAATGACGGCGTCGCCGGCAATCGAGGCCAGCTCATTCGACACGATGCCGTCGCCGGAAATCAGTGTCGCCTTGAGACCTTGGTCAGCCGCTTGGCGCATGATCAGGCCGGCTTCGGTGTGCAGGCCACCGTAGTAGACGAGGTCGACGCCGGCTTCCTTCATCTTGGTGATCAGCGCCGAGAAGTCCTTGTCGCCGACATTGATGCCTTCATACAAGGCTTCGGTGGCGCCGCCGGCGTTGAGCTCCATCTTCATTTCATCGGCAAGGCCCTGGCCATAAGGCGTCTTGTCGTGGACGACTGCGATCTTGGCGTTCTTGAATTCCGCGGCAAGATAGGCGCCGGCAACCTTGCCCTGCTGGTCGTCGCGTCCGCAGGTGCGGAACACGTTCCACAGGCCGCGCTCGGTGAACTTCGGGTTGGTGGCAGCCGGGGTGATCTCGACGATGTTGTTTTCGGCATAGACTTCCGACGCCGGGATCGAGACGCCCGAGTTGAAGTGCCCGACCACGAACTTGACACCGTCGCCGACGAACTTGTTAGCCACTGAGATGCCCTGCTTCGGATCGGAGACGTCGTCGCCGACCTCCAGCTTGATCTGCTCGCCGTTGATGCCGCCCTTGGCATTGATGTCGGCGACGGCCTGCTCGGCGCCCTTCTGCAACTGGGCGCCGAACGCTGCGTTCGGACCAGTGATTGGGGCTGCGACACCGATCAGTATGTCTGATTGTGCATACGCGGAAGAAAATAAGACCAAGATGGCCGTGCAGATCAGCGTGAAACCCCTCGCTCGATGGGCTTTCATTGCGTTGCCTCGCTGTGCATATTGGGGTAGCATGACAAGATCGACTTAAAATATATCGTGAAAGTTGCTTTGGTACAATGGGAGAGTTGGTGCATGGCGATTGAGTACTTCGTCTTGAAATCTACTCCGGGTGACGGCGGGGTTCGAACGGGATTCAAAAGCCGCAGGTTTAAGACAACCAGTGCCGACGGGGTAGAGACGCTAGATGTAAGTGATCATATGGCAGATATTTCATCTGAACGCCTATCGAAAAAGGAATTTACGGAGGCATTGGCTGACCCGACGCTGCATCTATTTCCGGTTATGCCAGTATCGTTGGTTTCTCCTGTTTCCAAACAAGACTATGGTATACTCGGTGACAAAGATCCCCTTTCAGAAGCCCTGAACCTAAAAGCATCATGGGGCATCTCGGCAATGCTAGATGGCGACGGCGGGGGCGCGACGGGCGCTAACGTAAATGTCGCCGTTCTTGATTCCGGTATTTTACGCGGACATGCTGCGTTCAGCGGCATAAAAAGCTGGATCTGCCAGGATTTCACTGGACAAGGGGGAGAAGATGTCACCGATGAGCAAGGCCACGGTACTCATTGTGCTGGAACTATATTTGGCCAAGACGTCAACGGCACGCGAATCGGCGTGTCCAAAGGAGTACAGACTGCTATAGTTGGCAAAGTAATCGACAGTGCTGGTCACGGAACTGCTTCGTCTCTCTTGAATGGCCTAAAATGGGCAAAAGATAAAGGCGCGAATGTAATCTCGATGTCGATCGGATTCGATTTTCCTCGAATGCAAGAAAATCTTGTAGATGACGGAGTTCCAGCCAAATTAGCGACTTCGATCGCCCTGACGGCATACAGAGAAAATTTGAGGCTCTTTGAAGGTGTGCTTAGCGAGCTGTCGCACGAAAGTTCCTATCTGTCGATGACCGGCCTGGTTGTGGTTGCGGCAGCAGGCAATGAAAGCATGCGGCAGGTCAACGAGCGACTGGTAATCGACTGCAGTTTTCCAGCCGTTTGTTCCCCAGACATTATTGCCGTTGGTGCAGTATCATATGCCGACGACAAATATAAAGTGGCGCCTTTCTCAAACGCAAATCCGACTGTCTGTGCTCCAGGCGTCGACATCGTATCAGCTGGACGCGACCAGCCGCTGTCCGCCATGAGCGGGACTAGCATGGCTTGCCCCCACGTCTCCGGAGTAGCAGCCTTGTGGTGGGAGCGCCTAGGTTCTGCCGCAACCGGACGCAGCGTCAGAGCGAAGATCCTCGCGTCAGCTTCTCGGGCTCGCTTTCCCGAAGACTCCAAGTCATCGGACATTGGGCTAGGTCTGGTCAGTTTTCGTTAAGGCTGAGCAGTTCCGGAAGCTCGATGCAGTTGTTCGCTTCCGGCCCAACCGCAGTCATGCAAGAGCCGATCGCAGTACTGCCCTGAGCGCTCAGTGGGAATTCGTTATTACGCTGGACTTCACCGAACGCGCAAGCATTGCTGTCTGGACCGGGCGACGCACATCGCCTCGGTCAAAGCCCGCCCAATGTGGGCTCCTTTCAAACAGCCATGGCTATGATAATTCAGTTGCCGGTCTGGCATCGGCGATAAGCAGCTTCGAGACCATAGATCCTGCTGCATTGATCCTGCGGCGGTGCTTCCAGGGGGCTTCACCTTCGGAAAACAGCGCCCCACCACGCGGTCCAGGGGCTGGAAAAATCGAGATGCGAGGCCGGCAGCGGCAGCCATTGCGCATAGTCTTCGTATGCGCGCAGACCGTCGAGGAACAACGGCGTACCCTTGGGCGACCTCCGACATCTTTTTGTAACGCTCGATGATTTCCCTGCCGGTATGTCCATCAAGCAGCGGACCGATTTTCTCGTGGATCTCCTCGCCGGTCAGCTTCTATCCCAACGGAGCTGCCATCATCTCAACTATCAATAGGCATGCATTTCTCGTTTGAGAGCTGCAACCTTCAGAGCTTTGATCAGCTCACATACGGAACAAAAGCTCGGCGTGCATCTTGATGCTCTTCGACCCTTTCACCAAGCCCATGTCTAGCTATCGCCCCCAGATATTTGGATACCTAACCAGCAACGACCGAAAAAAAGCTAAATATCCGCTCGCGCCCGCCCTCAGGCGACACCAGATGAACGTTGTACGGCAGCCATGCGGCGTGAAGCCGACGTCTAGGAGGAACCGCGAGCATCGTTTTTGGGCCATGGGCGTGAATTCGGCCGGGGCCGAACGAGCTTCCGCAATGGGTCGCGATTTGCCATTGGAGTTTCCCCCGGAGCGATAGTTTGAAGACCGTCGGAAATGTTCTCTACGCCGGCCGACTAATGCCCAGTCGCCTCACTTTTCCATAAACAGTGGGGCGGCCAAGACTCAGTTGCCTTGCAGCTTCAGCCGGCGACCCTTGGGCGTTGATCAGTTTGATCGCGACCTTGATGTTCGTACTGGTCGGCCTTCATCACGATTGGCGTGACCGTCGAAATGCAGGGGTGACGCAGGACCGCCCAAGCATTAGATTTCCGTGGACAGGTTTGAGAGGTCACCTTGGGAATTCACGGCAGCGTCATTAGAGGATGGGAGTTCTTGGCCGAAGACGAGGCAATTGACGCTGCTATCGACAAATACGGGAAAGGCCCAACGACGTCGGTCGCGTATTGTGCGTTCGAGACGCTTGGCGATCAAGGTGGAGCCGAGTATCGGTTTTGGTTCGACCTGTTTCTAAAGCTCGCAAAATCGGATCACGTGGGTTGGGCGTAGCGCTCAGCCTGCGTCGCCACCAACCCATGGCCCGCGCCGCTGATGGAATACGAAATCCCCGAAGCGCACCCATCGCGGGTATGAAGCTTATCAGGTCGGTCAGGCGGTCCACAACTCCCTGTGCCGCGCCTGCTTCCACATGGCGCGGCCCACAGCCGACCCAGGGATATTCCTGAAAAGAGGGGGAAAGGCGGCTCTGCCCCCTCTCCCCTGCAAGGCGAAAATCGGTCTCCCCGTCCTTCCTCCGCGCGGCCAGGGCCGCGCTTCGTGCAGGATCGACGCAGGTCCGCATGCGCGGATCGGCGCCGACCCTCGGCTTCGCCTTCGGGCGGGTGATCCCCCTCCGATTTGTCCCCTTGCCCCCCTCTCCCCCGCTGTTCCGCACGAGCTCGGGAGCAGGAGCGGGGCTCCTGCCCCTTCGGGCAGGATTTCCGCTTCGCGGGAAACGGGAAAACAGGAGAGAAAAGCCATGACCGAGACAATGATCATTCCCCTTAGCAAGCTGGATTTGGACCCCAAGAACGTCCGTAAAACCTATAGCGCCGAGGGCATCGCAGCGCTGGCAGGGAGCATCAGGGCCGATGGCTACAGGCTGTTGCAAAACCTTGTTGTCAGGAAGGGCGACAAGAAGGGCCGCTATTTCGTGACCGCTGGCGGGCGACGCCGCGCGGCGCTCAATCTGCTGGCCGAGAAGGGAGAGATCGCGAAGGATTTCGCCGTTGAATGCAAGGAGCGCGCGGGCGAGGACGCGAAGGCGACCAGTCTTGCCGAAAACGTCTTGCGCGAGGACATGCATCCGGTCGACCAGTACGAGGCGTTCCGCGATCTGGCGGACGAAGGCAAGTCGGTCCCCGATATTGCCGCACGGTTCGGCACGACCGAAACGATTGTGCGCCGCCGCCTTGCCCTTGGTCGCGTGTCACCGCGCCTCTTGGAGGCTTACCGCAACGAGGACATGACCTTTGATCAGCTTTCGGCCTTCACGATCAGCGACGATCACGAGGCGCAGGAACGGGTATGGAATGAACTGCCAACGTGGAACCGCTACGCATCAAACATTCGTTCCGCACTTGCTGGCGAGGGCGTTCGGGCAAGCGACAAGCGGCTCAAATTCATTGGCGGGCTGGACGCCTACGAGGCGGCAGGCGGAACCGTCAAGCGCGACCTGTTCGATGACAAGGAAGGCGGTTTTGCGGTCGATGTCTTGAAGCTGGATGCCCTTGTCGCAGTCAAGCTTGAAAGCGCGGCCAAGGCCGTAAAGGCGGAAGGCTGGAAATGGGTCGAGATCATGCCCGATGTATCCTATGACACCTTCCAAGCCTACGGGCGGCGCTATCCCGAACAGGTGCCGTTGTCCGAGGCCGAACAAGCCGAACTTGACCAGCTCACCGCAGAATATGACGAGCTGGCGGAGTTGATCGAGACTGAGGCCGTCGATGAAGCGGCTGACGCGAAGATCGAGGAAATCGACAAGCGGATCACCGCGTTGCAGGATCGCACAGAAGTCTATGCGCCGGAAGTTTTCGAGATCAGCGGCGCGATCGTCACGCTGACCAACTACGGCGATGTGCGGATCGAGCGTGGTCTTGTGCGGCCCGAGAATGAACGGGATGACGAGGCCGATGGCGACGACGAGGGCGGCAACGCCGTTGAAAACCCACAGGAGGCCAGACAGCCGAGGGTGACGCATTCGGCGGCGCTCGTCGAGGACCTGACCGCTCAAAAGACGGCGGCGCTACGGGTCGAACTCGCGAACAATCACGATATAGCCTTGGCGGCCGTGGTTCACGCGATGCTGTTGAGTGTGGTCTATGATTACTGCTCGAACGTAGATAGCGCGCTGCAAATCAGGCTGACACATGAGCATATCGAAACCAGCATGAAGCGGCGCGACGCCTGCCGAGCCGTGGCGGAGTTTGAAAGCCTTCGCGAGACATGGGACGATCATATCCCCGGCAACCCTGCCGATCTGTGGGAATGGTGCTTGCAACAGAACCGCGACGAACTGTTGTCGCTTCTGGCTTTTGCGGCGGCTCATTCCGTCAACGCGGTGCGGAAGCTTCACTGCCATGACAGGAAAGGCGCTTTCGAGCACGCAGACCGGCTTGGACAGGCTCTTGCGGTGAACATGACGAAATGGTTCGAGCCGACCGGCGATAGCTATTTCTCGCATATCAACCGCCAGAGCATCGAGGCCGTCATTCGTGAAGCGAAGGGCGCTCAAGCCGCGCTTGCCGTCAAGGCGGCGGGCAAGAAGTCGGAAGCCGTTAGCATTGCAGAGCGGATGGTCACGGATAGCGGCTGGCTTCCTGAGCCTGTGCGGATTTCCGTTCGTGCTGCCGAGACGAAGCGCGACGACGCCGATTTCGATGAAGAAACACCGCATCCCGTTGCGGCTGAATAATCATCATCCGCTTGCCGGTCGCGCTTTCTCCGGCGCGATCGGTTTACCGCGCCCTGCCTGCTGCAAGCTCATCAATGCCTATGTCGAGAACCCGCACATGTCGATTGTGCAGACATTCAGGACGCGCTTACCGTGGCGCTTGAAGCCTTCGGCCTTCCGGGAACGTTCATCGACGGCCGCTGATGCGATCGGGGCCGGATCGATCGGCCCCGATCCGCATTGAGGGAGGCCCCTTCCCCGCCCCTTCCCCCTCCCCTCAAACTCCCCCTTCCCGCCCGCAGAAAAACCGGCTTGGAAACCAGGCCGGTTTTGCTGCCGTTTATATATCCGAAAAGGTATAGCAGATAGAGCGCACAACGGAGAGTGTCGAGCGATGAAGTGCCTGAAAGCCTTTGGAGAGTGGTGTTGTCTGCTACCGGTGGTAGCGCAGTTGTTGCGCCAAAATGGATATTCGGGTTATGGTTCTGCAAATCACCCGGGATCATGATTCCGAGTCACGCGAACTAACGCCTACGACGGAGAAGACGAACCGACCAGAAAAAGAAAACCGCCCCGAAACGAATCCCGGAAGCGGTTTGCGAATAATCATTTTAGCAAAATCTTTGTCGCAAACCTCCCTTCCTCTGTCAACCTGAAAAACACCGTTTCGGTGAACGGGATTGTTTTGTCTGGTCTCCACGACAAAGGAGACGAGAGTGGGAGAACCTATGCCACCGAAGCGGCCGATCGGCCGCCGAATGACACCGCAACGCGCCGAATATCGGCGACTGGCACAGTCCGCCGAGATCGGAGTGGTGACGCGCGGTCAGCTCGCCGTGCTCGCGCACAACCTGCCCTGCACAGGCTTGATCAACGCGACCGAAAGCCATCTTCTGGTCACGCTGATCAACACTGCGCCGGGCGAGGCCTTCGAGAAAGCCGGGAGGCCGATCATCTTCAAGTCCAACCAGCAGCTTGCCTTCGAAATCAATCGTTCGGCCGGCCGGGTGAGCCGCATGCTGTCGAGCCTCTTCGACACCGGCCTTGTCACTATGCAGGATAGTGGCAACTACAAGCGCTATCCGGTGCGCAGTGCCAGCGGCTCGATTGTCGATGGTTGCGGTATCGACCTGCGTATTCTTATCGTCCGCTACCGCGAACTCGACGATCTGGTGCGACAGGCGAAGGCGGAGAAGGCGACCGCCCGCGCGGCGTTGCGGCGATATCGTGGCGCACTGCGCAATCTCCGGTGCGCTTTGGCGACCGTTACCGACCTTTCAGAGCGCGCCCGAGCACGGCAAGAGGCGCGCCTTGAACGGGTCGTTGCCCTGGTCGGCACAGCCGCAAAAGCCTCGAGCGGCGTGTTGCGCCGCGCAACGGCGCTTGTCGAGTGGTTCATCGAGCGGGTCTTGCAGCTTCCACGTCGCCCGCAAGTCGCATCGGAAGCGGAAGAGTCGACATGCACGTATGCCGAAAACGACATGCACAAACAGACTACAACCCCTGATCCCATTGTAAATAGTAATGAGAATCGGCGTTCTGCTGCCGCCGAACAACTCAATCTGTTAGAGGCTGGCTCCGCCAGCCAATGGGCTTATGAAACAAGCCTGGGGCGAGGTTCGTACCAAGTCAACCAGCCGAAGCGCCTGCCACATGTTGTTGTGGCGTTGCAGGACGTTTTGCGGGCGATACCGGCGTTGAGAACTTACGGGTTTGCTCTGCCCCGGACCTGGGCCGATTTGGCGCGGCTCGTGCCCCAAATGTGCTGTATTACCGGCATTTCCGACGACGCACGGCGCTGCGCTGTCGCCCAAATGGGTGAGCAGCAGGCGGCCGTTGCAATTGCGGTGACGTTGCAGAAATTCGACCGGCAGGAAGTTACGTCGCCAGGCGGCTATTTGCGTGCCTTGACAGACCGCGCAGCCGCCGGCGAGCTCCACCTTGCCCGGTCGGTCTTCGGGCTCGCTGCTCGCAATCTCATGGATACGGTGAACTGATGTACCTCCTGCGCTATTTTCTCGCGGCCGTTGTTTGCATCAGCGTCGGCGCGGCCGATGCCGATCCGGCCACCTGGTCTGGCACGGCCCGCGTGATCGACGGAGACACGATCAGCGTGCGCCAGCAGCGCATTCGGATCGCGGCGATCGACGCTTGCGAACTCGACCAGACAGGCCTTCGCGACGGGGAGGTCTGGCAATGCGGCCTTGCAGGTCGGGCCTTTCTT
Organism: Mesorhizobium sp. M0998; assembly: GCF_040318885.1. Lineage (NCBI taxonomy): Bacteria > Pseudomonadati > Pseudomonadota > Alphaproteobacteria > Hyphomicrobiales > Phyllobacteriaceae > Mesorhizobium > Mesorhizobium sp. M0998. Next base: position 101,503 of record NZ_JAMYND010000016.1, on the reverse strand, counting down.
CGGCGAATGATCGACGGGAAACACGTCCGTTGTCGGATCATCGACCGCGACCGCTATCGGCGCCTGGTCGGACAGTGCTTCTACGATGAAACCGACATCGGCCTGGCAATGGTCAGCGCCGGCCTTGCCGAATCCTTGCTTCGATATCTGCCGTCGTCCCATGCGATCAACTTGGTCGAGTATGGCGAGGCCGAGAACAGCGCCCGAGACAGAAGGCTTGGCATCTGGTCGGCCGAGATTGAGAGTCCGCATCTCTATCGGCGCGCCAAGAAGTCTCCGGCGCCTTGAACTCTCATACCCAAATCGGCTACACGACCTTTCAGCAGCAGTGAAGCAATTTGCTTCTCGAATCTTGCGACGAACGGCGTGAATGCGTTGCTTCGCCGCGAAAGATGTATAAAATGAGACCAGCTATTGCCGCTTCAGGCCGCCAGCGAGCCGGTGAGATATAGCCAATGATGTTCATCCATCGCCCCTCCAAGGCGGTTGCTTTTGACGCTCGTTCGCACGTCGACGCGGTTTGCGCAAATCCGGCGTCCGCAAAAATGTCCCCGCCTGCGGCTTCCTCGCGCAGCAAATTTTTCCGGCCTCCGGCTTCCTCCGCTCTCGCTTCGGCCTGCGGTGCGCACCGCTTTCCGCCGTGCCGGTGAACGATCATTGCAACCACCAAAGAGGAGTGACTGACATGACCACCACCAACTTCATCCAGTTCGACACCGACGAGCTGGACGCGGCCAAGGGCAACGGCCTTATCTCCACCATCGATCGCGACCTGGACATCCACGTTGTCCCGTTCGACTCGAGCAACGAGAAAGCCCCGACGCACCGCGTCTATGCCAAGTCGCCGCGCGGCTATGACATCGAGGTCGGCGGCATCTGGAAGAAGACCAGCGAGGCGAAAAAGCCCTACTACACGCTTTCGATCAAGCGCCTCGGCTTCAACGCCAATCTCGGCCGCTACCCCGGCCAGGACGATCCCACCCTGCAGGCGATCATCGAATGGGATCCCCGCGATTGATTGACGTGAAGCGCCCGGCCTCGAGCCGGGCGCATTCCTCACAAGGCCGATAAATGCCGCAAACCGCTCGATTTTCAGCGGTTTTTCTGCTAATGTTTGTCGCTATTGGAGATCTGTTGATGAATATCCATTCGACCCGTCCGGACCGCTCGCCGGAAGCCGTTGCAAAGCGCCGGAAGGCGACAGATCAGGCACGCGCGGCCAATATCCGGCAGGGCTACACTTTCGATCCGGTACTGGAGGAAGCGACGGCGGCCTACGTCGTCGGCGACATTACCCGCGAAGAGTATCGCCTGCGTGTCGTGCGGCCAGCGAAACGGGCATAGCCGAAACACCAACTGTCAAAGGCGAAAGGCCGCCTGCCCTACGCAGGCGGTTTTTTGTTGGCCCCGCCGATGTCCGACAGTCCTGCCCAAGGTTCCTATTTCTATCCGAACACGTTGGACGATCCCGATCGTACCGACGTGTTGCGCAATAGGTTCGGCATCGAGACTCATTCCGAACTCCGCATCGAAGAATACCGCGCCACGGCTTTCCGCATGGCGGAAAGTGCCGAAGGCGACGGTCCGACCGGCCTGTTCGACAAGGCGCATTTGAAAGCCATCCACGGTTATATTTTTCAGGACGTTTACGAATGGGCCGGGCACACCCGCAACGAAAGCCCGATCGTGGACGGGGTGCGCGTCGACCCGATCGGTGGCCTGTCCAAAGGCGGCACGGCATTCCTCCATGGTTCGCGCATCGAAATGGGGCTGGACGAAGCGTTGAAGCTTATCCGTGATCCCGACGTTTTGCGCAATTCAACGCCAGAGCAGTTTGCCGAATGCGCGGGCCAGGTCATGGCCGAACTCAACTATGTGCATCCGTTCCGCGAGGGCAACGGTCGCACCCAGGAGGTGTTCATTGCCGAGCTTGGGCGCAACTACGGCCATGAAGTCGATTTCACGGTCATCTCCAAACCGCGCATGATCGAGGCCTCGATCCAAACCACGAACGACCCGTCAAGTGCGGCCATGAACATGTGCTCGAGGACGCGGTAGACCCGAACCGCCGCGAAGCCCTTCGCTCCGCGTTTTCCGACCTCGAGGCGCGCGGCGAGAGTCCGTTTGAGCATAACGTCCGCACAGCCCGCCCAGGCGAAGAAGTGACCGGCCAGGTGCTCGGGCACGACGACCGTGTCGCCAGCATCGTCTCGGACGAACGGATCATGGCCGTCGATCGCGCGGACCTACCGGAGCGACTGCCCGATGACGAGGCGGAAATCACCTTCACCGCCCGATCCGACTTTTCCCGCCTTGGCCGTGAGCCACAGGCCATCGAGGCGCCCGTGCAGGCCGAAGGAGCCGAAGCGACCCTGCAAGGCACGCCGCCCGTTGAGCTGAAGGCCATCGAGACCGATATCGCGGCGCAGCGAGCGCGTGAGCGCGATAGCGGTGACCGCGAACGGTGACAGCGTCCGCAAGGGGCAAGCTGCTCAGCGACCGTAGTTGACCGGCCAGGCGTGATCGATGCGGCCGGCCGTCTCCATCCGTTGGGTGATTTGACGGACAAGCTACGACAGCCCCTCCCCCATGCAACCGCTGGCGCGGTCCTCCTCTCCGTTGCGGCCCTACGGGTGCATGGGCTCGTTTCGGCTATCTCCGGTCTTTGCCGTCAACCAACGGATGGAGACGGTCATGCAGAGCATCAAGGACACCTACCAGCGCATCACGGACACCATTGTCGAGCAGCTTGAAGCCGGTACCAAGCCGTGGATCCGCCCCTGGCGCGGCAATGCCCGCCGCAGCGCGATCATTCCGCGGCGCGCTACCGGCGAAGCCTACCGCGGCATCAACGTCATCATGCTGTGGGTCGCGGTCCAGACGTTCGGCTACGAGGAAAACACCTGGATGACCTACAGACAAGCGCAGGACTTCGGTGGTCAAGTCCGCAAGGGCGAAAAAGGCACCCTCGTCGTCAAGTACGGCACGTTCACTCCGAAGGATCAGAACGACGACGAAGAACGCGCGATTCCATATCTGAAGGGCTACACCGTCTTCAATGTTGAGCAGATCGAGAACATGCCGGACAGGTTCTTCAGCCCGGCCGAGGAGCTGCCGGGCAATCCTGTTCCGCACATCGAGACCGTCGAAAGCTTCGTCCAGAACACCGGCGCAAGCGTCAGCTACGGTGGCACCAAAGCTTGTTACCGGCCCAGCATCGACGACATCCTCATGCCTGACCGCGGACGTTTCGACAGCGAGGTGCACCTTTACTCGACTTTGCTGCATGAGGTTTCGCATTGGTCCGGCGCAAAGCATCGCCTGGACCGCGATCTGACGGGCAGGTTCGGCAGTGAAGGCTACGCCGTCGAGGAGCTCGTTGCCGAGCTCGCAGCATCGTTCCTGTGTGCCGACCTGGGCGTGGCGCATGATCCGCGCGACAACACAGCCGCCTATCTGGCGAACTGGCTCGCCGTCCTGAAAAATGACAAGAGGGCAATCATCACGGCCGCTGCGAAGGCGCAGGCCGCTGCTGAGTATCTCACGGCCCTGCAGCCGGACGCCGGACAGGAAGCCGCCTAGTCTTGCAGAGGCGAGCAGTTAACCAGAGCGGCCCCGAGGAGGGCCGTCGAGAGCTTGAACCCAAGTTGATCTTTTGACAGCCGTGCAGAATCAGCTTTTATCATTGCAAACCAAAACGATAGCGCATACTGCGCGGGTCCATGCCAGGGGAGCAGCTGCCAATTTGTTCGGACTGGTCGGACTTAGGCGCTCACGCGCATGGTTCCCCCAATGTTTTTTGGACCGGAATGCCGTTAACCTTTCGTTAACTGAAAACTTGTTGCCGGAGCAAAAGAATCAGGCATTATTCACGCTTGCAAAGTGATTTGCGTGAGAAAAGCGTTATTCTGGATTCCGGAAAATATGAATTTGCTACCTGACCACGATCTCGAGTTCGATTTTGACGAGATGATCCTCAAACAGGGGGAGCTTATCTCGGACAAACTGAATTTGCTTCGCTTCGAGCAGTATCCGCCCGACGCCACAAAAGGGCTACGGCAATTCACGCTCGCCGAGGTCGCGGAATATCTCGGGGTCACCCAGAACCACATCAAGAAGCTGCATTTGGAGGGCAAGGGGCCGATCCCGGCGACGACGCCTTCAGGCAGGCGGACATATACTGCCGACCAGATGCTGGAGCTTCGGCAGTACCTAGACAAACACGGACGGGCTGACTTCAAGCGCTATGTGCCGTACCGACGGGCCGGGGAGCCGATGCAGGTCCTGGCCGTCGTGAATTTCAAGGGAGGCTCGGGCAAGACAACGACTGCGGCGCATCTGGCGCAGTACCTCGCGCTCACTGGGCATCGGGTGCTCGCCATCGATCTCGATCCACAGGCATCGCTTTCGGCGTTGCACGGCATCCAGCCCGAACTCGACAAGAACCCGTCACTGTATGAGGCTTTGAGGTATGACGGAGAACGCAAGCCGATCTCCGAAATCATCCAGCGGACGAATTTTCCGGGACTTGATATCGTGCCCGCAAACCTTGAGCTGCAGGAATACGAGTATGAAACTCCGCTGGCCGCTTCGAACAAGAACTCGCCAGAAGGCCGGATGTTCTTCACACGCATAACGACCGCTCTCAGGGAGGTGGACGAGCGCTACGATGTGGTCGTCATCGATTGCCCGCCACAGCTCGGTTACCTCACGCTGACGGCCCTGACGGCCTCGACTTCGGTCCTGATCACCGTTCATCCGCAGATGCTAGACATAATGTCGATGTCTCAGTTCCTGCTGATGCTCGGGAGTATATTGCAGTCGATCAAGGCCGCAGGGGCTGCCGTCAAGCTTAAGTGGTTCCGATATTTGGTCACGCGCTACGAGCCGACTGATGGCCCACAGGCACAAATGGTGGGCTTCATGCAGGCAATGTTCGCGCGCCACCTGCTCACGAACCAAATGCTGAAATCGACGGCAATCTCGGATGCGGGGATAACAAAGCAGACCCTCTATGAGGTCGAAAAGTCGCAGTTTATTCGCACGACATACGAGCGCGCGATGGAAAGCCTGAATGCCGTAAATTCCGAGATCACGGGCCTCATCCACAAGGCGTGGGGGCGCAGATGACGGAGAAATTGACAGCCGTGCAGATCACGGGTTTCGCACGCGAATTCAATGAATTGCGCTTGGATTCCGGAGATAGTTGATGGCTCGGAAAAACCTGCTCACAAGCGTCACGGCCTCGATAGCACCCGCCAGGGACTCGGAAGGCAGGGCCGAATATGCGAAGCGCGGGGCCTCGCGCTCGATGATGCAGTCTCTCGACGAAATGGCCGAGAATTCCATGCGGTTGCTCGACGGCGAGACAGTTGTGAGCCTCGATCCCGCGTTGGTCACCGCGTCATTTGTCTCCGACCGCATCGAGGAAAGTGACGAAGAGTATCGCGATCTGCGAGAGGCAATCCGGACGTCTGGGCAAGCGTCACCCATTCTTGTGCGGCCGCATCCCGAGATCTCCGGTCGCTATATGATTGTTTTCGGGCATCGGCGGGCAAAAGTCGCGCGCGACCTCGGGATCAGTGTCCGAGCTGTGGTCAAGCCTATGGCCGATATTGCTCATGTAATCACCCAGGGGCAGGAGAACACGGCACGGGCGGACTTGTCATTTATCGAGAAAGCCTTGTTCGCCAAGAAGCTGGCGGACAGCGGAATGACAAAGGATACCCTCAAGGCTGCGCTGACCGTGGACGACACGTTGTTGTCGCGGATGCTGTCGGTTGCCGAGACGGTTCCTAGTGCGGTTCTCGACGCCGTCGGTGCCGCCAAGGGTGTCGGGCGCGATCGCTGGGAGGATCTCAAGAAACTCGTTCGGGTGCCGGCGAACGCTGCAACGGCAGTGGAGTTTGTCACGTCTAACGGGTTTGGCGCAGCGCAATCCGACGAGAGGTTCAATCTTCTTCTTAATTCCCTGAGCGTTTCCAAGAAGCCCAAAAAGGGTGGAGGGGATGCCAAGGCCAGAATCTGGGCCCCTCCCGACAAGTCGGTTACGGTTGTCGCAAAAAGTACTGGAAAGGCGTTCTCATTGGCACTGAGGGCCAAGGACGGACCGCGTTTCGGTGGATGGATCTCGGAAAACCTTGAGCAGCTCTACCGAGCGTTCAGGGATTCGGAGAAGACAACAACAGGAGACTGAAACCGCAAAAGAAAAAGGCCCCCGAACGTCACCGTAGCGGAAGCCCTTCTCGTATCTAGACAATCCGAGAATCTCATTTCCGCGAATCAGTGTCAAGAGTTTTAAGCGTCGATTCGGCGGACGGATTTCTTTTGCCTAATTGAAGGCGAAGGAAGAAATGGTCACGGGTATTGCAACGACGCCCTTTGGGCGGCGGCCGATGTCGCTTGCCATGCTGGCAGCGCAAAACGAGTCACGCGAGATCCCCAAAGGCAGGGTTGTCGACAAGTGGCAGATCTATCGCAACCTCTGCGAGGGCAAAAGCATCGTCGGCATCGGCGATCGCGCCCTGGCCGTCCTGAGTGCGTTGCTGTCATTCTATCCTGACAGTGAGCTGAGCGAGGAAAACGGCCTCATCGTGTTTCCCTCGAACGCACAGCTGTCCCTCAGGGCGCACGGCATGCCCGATTCCACCTTGCGGAGGAACCTGGCGGAACTGGTGGCTTGCGGTCTAGTCATCCGTCGGGACAGCCCGAACGGCAAGCGTTATGCACGGAAGGGCAGGGGTGGGGAGATCGAGGAAGCATTTGGCTTCTCGCTGGCGCCGCTGCTGGCCCGTGTTCAAGAGTTCGAGGCGGCGGCCGAGCGTGTTCGCGCCGACAACAGGGCGCTCAGGCTTATGAGGGAACGCATTACGCTACACCGCCGCGATATCCAGAAGTTGGTCGAGGCGGCCGTTGAGGAAGACGTGCCGGGCGACTGGGGAGGCCTGTGGAGGCGTTTCCGCGCCGTTGTGGAGACAATTCCGCGCCGAGCCCGCATTGCCGAGCTTGAACCTATCGTGGCCGATCTGGCCGCGTTGCGTGACGATGTGGATAAGCTGCTGGAAATCCATATGGAATCTACGAATCCGAGCGGCAATGAGTCCCAGAGCGAGCGGCAGCAATCTGATTCAAATACCGACTCCACTTTTGAATTTGAACCTGCTTTCGAAAAAGGCGGGGCGGCGGCCGAGCCACTAACGAGGACCGCAGAGCCGCCGAAAACCTATCCGCTGGGGCTAGTGCTGAAGGCCTGCCCCGAAATCGCGGACTACGCCGTCGACGGGATCGGCAACTGGCGCGATTTCATGATAACCGCCGCCCAGGTGCGGGGATACCTGGGTGTTTCGCCGTCTGCGTATGAGGATGCCTGCCAGGTGATGGGTCAGGAAATCGCCGCGGTGGTGATTGCCTGCATTCTGCAGCGGGCACAGCACATCGAGTCAGCGGGTGGCTATCTGCGCGTGCTGACCGAGAAGGCGAGGGCAGGGGAGTTTTCGGTCGGGCCGATGCTGATGGCGGCATTGCGAGCGAACGGCGCGACTGCAAAGATGACAGGGTAACTGTTGGCGGATCGGTTCGCGCTGATGCCGGGGCTTGTATGTCGCATCATGTGAGGCTATATTTTGCCTCACATGGAATGGAGAGTGAAATGCTAGCGTTCGGAAATGTCGCCGACGTGTTGGGGCTGCCCGTTAAGGAGGTGGCGTCACGGTCGCCTTTCGGGCTGATCTCCCGGATCGAGAATGGACTTCCCATCGGGGCACTCGAGCGCGTTGCGCATCTTCTGGCGCCTGGCGATGCTCAGTTCAAATACCGGCTGATCCCCAAAGCGACCTATGAGCGGCGCAAGACGGTGCATCGTCTCTCGTCGGACGAGGGCACACGACTGGCCCGCGTGGCGCGCGTCTGGGGTCTTGCTGTCGATGTCTGGCAGAACGAAGAGGAAGCGCGCGATTTCTTGTTTCGGCCGCACCCGATGATTGAGGACAAGCGACCGATCGACGTCGTTATCCTGAGCGAGTTCGGCGCCGAAATGGTGGTCGATATCCTCGGAGGTCTGAAGTACGGCAGTGCTGCGTGACGGCGCCGACTCTCGACCGCACGCTATCGTCCTTTCGCATCGGCGATCCGGCCGGCAGCTACCCGATCTTCGACGCGACCGGCTCGACAATCGCGCCAGGGCGATGGAACACGCCCGGAAGTCCTATAATCTACACGAGCGAGCACTATTCGACGGCCCTGTTGGAAAAGCTGGTGCACGGCAGCGGCCGACTACCGCCTAACCAGCACTACATCGAAATTACAATCCCGCGCGGGCTGAGCTACGAGGTCTTTTCCCAGCCGTCACTGCCCGGCTGGGACACGATGCCGGCAACGGTGAGCATGGGATTTGGCGAGACCTGGTGTTTAGAAAGGCGCAGCGTCATCCTGCTGGTGCCGAGTGTCGTGGCGCGTCTCGATAGCAATGTGCTGATCAATCCGGCGCATCCGGAGTTTTCAAGGATCCAGACGAGCCTGCACCAGCCCGTCTATTGGGACCGGCGGCTGTTTGGCGCGTAACAGGGGGACGGGAAGGGGCTTCCTGTCGGCTACAACCCCGAGGCCTTGGTGAGAATGACGCGCAGCCGGTCACGTCGGCGCTGATATTTCGGCGTCATCTCGGCTGAGGCATGGCCGAGATGCTTTTGCACATAGCGCTCATCGACCTCGGCCGCCGAGGCTAGCCCGGCGCGCAGGGAATGGCCGGAGAACTCTTGGCCCCGTTCGCCTTCTGACAGGTCGCCTTGCGCACGCCGGCGGCAAGCGCGGCCGTCTCGGAACCAATAGTCCTGGAGCTGACGCTGCAAACTGTGATGCGTCGGATCGATCTGCGACTCAGACGATTATCCGCGCCGCCCGCCCGAGCGTGCGTTCGGCATCGTTGTAGTAGTTCGACGCCTGCTGCACGGAGCGATGCTGCGACTGCTGCATGGCTTCGGGCAGCGGAATGCCGCGGCGCGCGGTTTCGGTGAGGTAGCCGGAGCGCAGGCCGTGGGCGGAAAACGCAGTCGGGTCGAGCCCGGCCTCGGCGATGCGCCGCTTCAGGATCAGGTTGACCGCCTGCGGCGTCAGCGCGCGTTTTTCCAGATTGCCCCAGCGGTCGACGGCGCGGAAGACGGCGCCTTCCGTGATCGCGGCCCGCTCGAGCCAATCTTTCAAGGCCAGCACCGGCCGGCCGACAAGCAGCACGAAAGCGTCGCTGTCGGCCTGCGTCGTTTTTGTCCGGCCGAGCCGGATCGACCGGCACGGCAGTTTGTCGCCGTCGGGAGCTTTGGGATCGGCCGGCACCGGGTCTTCTTCGATGATCTGCTCGATCCTGAGCGACGCCATCTCGCTGCGGCGGCGGCCGCCGGAGGCGAAGGCGGTGATGAGAAGTGCGCGGTCGCGCAGGTCGACAAGGCGGTCGCCGGCGCAGGCTTTCAGGACGGCGGCCAGAATATCGCCGGTCACCGCCTTTCTGCTCTTGCGTCTGCGGGGACGGGCGCTGGCACGGACCGCCAGTTTTATCGCGCTCTGCAGCCCCGGCGCATTGAATTTTCCCCTAAGACCGCGCCATTTGGTCAGCGTCGACCAACTCGACAGCCGCCGCCGCACGGTGTTGGGCGCATGGGGCCCGTCGCTGCGCAGAAGCCCTTGGGATTTCAGCGTCGCCGCGACGTCAGCCGGCATGCCGTGCGCCGGATCCGTCTCGCGTTTCGCAAAATCCCACAGGTGGTGCGCGACGAATTTGATCAGTAGCGCCTCCGACGCCGGCCAAGGGAGGGGTGAGCTTGTGGCCGCCTGACACCAAGCTTCGAGATAGCCGAGATCGGAGGCCAGCGCGCGGAGGGAATTTTCGCCGATGCCTTCTTTCGCCAGGTGGCGCAGCGTCTCCACGTCGTCGTCGGTTAAAAGCCCGGCCAGAAAATCGCGGCGGTCGAAGGGCAACACGGAATCGAGCGCGTCCAGGGCTTCGGCCCGCCGCGCCACAAGTTCGGTGCTTTGGCGGCCGCCAGTGGGGGCAGGGGTCGTTTTTGGCATTAAGAGATCTTCGAGGCGGGTTTCTATGGCCTTCGCGGCCGTGCTCACGCCGAGTCTAGCGCCTCTTGGCCGCCAGATCCATCACTATCGATAAGAGGTCATTATCGATAGTGAGCTTTGTTCTCAGGATCGTCGCCTGTGGCAGAAGTGAAAGGGAAGATAGCTTCCGTTACGCGAATCGGCTACAAAGGAATCAATGGCTTACGATATTTCCTGCCTGCCCCTGAGCAGCCTGATCGGGCCGCTTGCCCACGCCGATGTCGGTTTTACTTCCCGATTTCAATTGAAGCGCTAAGGTGAAATCCCGTACTCCCTCGACCGTCATTACAGCTTCGGACGGGGGAGGGGGCTTTCAAAGGCCGGAAGCTTTTGTGAGGTTGGTCCGGAACCGATCGCGTCGGCGCTGATACTTGCGGGTCATCTCGGCCGAGGCATGGCCGAGATGCTTTTGGACGTAGCGCTCCTCGATATCGGCCGAGGAGGCAAGGCCCGCGCGCAGCGAGTGTCCTGAAAACAGCAGTTCTCGCTCGCCTTCGGGAAGATCTCCGCGCACGCCAGCAGCGAGCGCCGTCCGCTTCACTAGGCGGGCCACATGCTTGTCGGACAGGCGCTCGACATCGACGGTCTTGTTGTCCTTGAAGATGCGCCGGAAGAGGGGGCCTCGAGCGATGCGGCCGTACCTGATCCAGGTTTCCAGAGCGACGACCGGGCAGGTCTGGTCGGAGGCGCCGCGGCCGACCTCGACCTCGCGCCAGCCGGTCTTGCCGCGTAGCGTCACCAGAACGCCCTGGTCAGGAAAGATCTCGATCCAGCCGGCACCATCACTGTGCTCCTCCCGGGCGACGTCGAGGCCAACGATCTCGGAACGCCGCAGCCCGCCGGCGAAGCCAAGGAGCAAAATAGCGCGGTCGCGCAAGCCCCTGAGATCATGGCCAAGCGTATTGACCATCGCCTTGATGTCGTCCCCAAGCACGGCTTCCTTTTGCCGGGGCGGCTTTGCATGCTTGCGACGGACGCCGGCGAGAACGGTTGAGATATGCCGGTCCGCACGATCCATCGGCTGGCCACGCTGGGTGAAATTCCAGGCGAGGCCGGAGAGGCGGCGCTCGATCGTCGCGACGGAGAGCGATGGCAGGCCGCGTTTTGGATCGCCGGCGGCACAGGCGCCGATGTAGAGGCCGATGACCTGGCTGGAGGGCGGCATCGGGTCGAACCCTTCGCGGCGGCACCAGGAGGAAAAGTGCCGCCAGTCCTTGGCGTAGGCGTCGCGCGTGTTTTCGGAGCTGGCGGCGTTGGCGTAGCCTGTGGCGGTCTCGACGAGGGCTTCCAGACGCGTTGGCGCCCGCGGGGCGGGGGGTGAGGCGCCCATTTCCATGACCAGGTCGACGATGTCCGGCAGATCGTCATGGGTTGGTGCGTCGATTTCGGGCGGGTTTTCCGGGGGATTTTGCATGGTTTGGGAGCCTATCACGATACGTCCGATAATGCAACCTTACCGGACATTATTGTCCCGCGACAGGCGCGGCGGTTTTTGCGGTCATGCCTTGCAAAAAGCGCCGCGTCGATTCATCCTGTCGGGGATGATTCTCCGCCCCAAACCGGCCCCGCGCCACCATGCCCAGTCTCCCGGGCTCGGGCTGTCCGCTCTCGCGGCATCGGTGCCGTCCTGGCTGCGCCGGGCGGTCGCGGCGGCGCAAACCGTTGAAGATGCTGCGATCGCATGCGGCGCCGCGATCGCCGCGCTCGATGCTCTCGTGCGCCGGGACGAAAAATGGGCCGGCGCCTGGCGGCAGCGCCTCGCACTCGGCGCGGCCGCGGCGACGGTGCGGCAGGCGGGCCGCACCGAGGATGAGGCCGCGCTGCGCGACGCCGTGCTGCTCACACGACCGGGCGACAATGCCGGGCCCGCCGGTCTTTTGCTCCTCGCCTGGCGCCGGCTGGCAGCCCGGCCCGCGGCGGAGCTTCTGACGGAGCAAAACCTCGCCGCGGCATTGGAGGAATTCGGCTTTTTTGCCCGCGACGGCGAGGCGCTCGGCGATCTGGCGGATGAGCTTCGGCAGCTCGGCGCCAGCGTCGGGACGCTCGACATGCTGACCGGTGCTTTCGCGAGCGCCGGGCGCCATGGCTTCGGACGCTATTTGGGTTCGTGGCTCGCCGACGCGCTGCTCGCGCAAAGATTGGGATGGCCGCATGCGGTGCCGCTTCTGGGAGCGCAGCCGGGATCGGGCGGCAGCCTGCGTGGCGTGCCTCCGAAAACGACCAGCCTGACGGAGAGGGATCAGGCGCCAGGCGGGGAGAGGGTGCAGAGCCTGCTCGTGGCTCAGGCGCGCGCAGCGCTGCGGGCGATCGATCTCTCGGCCGAGCTCGGCCGCCGCGCCGAGCGGCTCAGTGCCATTGCGCCAAAACTGCGGGCGAAGGGTGCGGACCTTGTCGTCGACCGTTTGCTGAACGACGATGCGCTCGTCGCGTCGCGCGGCGACACAAGCACCGTGATGAGCGACCGCGGCCTGCGCCGCCTGTTCGACCGACTGGTCGATCTCGGCGCCGTGCGCGAGCTGTCGGGCCGCAGCACGTTCCGCATCTACGGGCTGTAGCCGATGGTGGAGGGCGCGCGCACGAGACGTGGCAAAGGCCGATCGGATGACAATCGGTCAGACGGCCGTCGTTCAAATGACCATTTGTTTGACCGCGATCTCGACCACCTGCCACCGGAGGCGCGCTGGCGTGAATGGATGAACCGCGTCGAAGCGACGATTTTCGCGGCCAGCGAGCCGGTGACACGTGACACCCTGGCGCGTATCGTCGGCAAGAGCTGCAATATCGATCTCATCATCGATGATATCCGCGAGGACCTGCGCGGCCGGCCCTATGATCTGGTGGCGGTCGCCGGCGGTTTTCGGCATCTGACGCGGCCGGCCTATGCCGACGCCATCCGCAGTGCATTTGGCACCGCCGTCGGCGGGAGCGGACGCGCGGCAGAGCTAACGCAGTCGGACGTGCTGGTGCTGATGTGCATCGCCTATTTCCAGCCAATTACGCGCGGAGAACTGTCGTCGTTTTTCGGCAAGGAAATCAGCCGCGATTTTATTGGTCATTTGCGCGGCGCCGGCCTGATCGCTTCCGGCCCGCGCGCACCGCAACCCGGGGCGCCGTACACCTATGTCACGACCAAGGCGTTCCTGCTTGAGTTCGGGTTCGACACACTGCGCGATCTCCCCGACATCGAAGCGCTTGAGGATGCAGGCCTGCTGTCGAAGGAGAAGCTGCTGGCGGGCGACATCATGCCGGGGTTTTCCAGTGACTGGGAAGAAGATGCGGGCGTTGCCGGTGATGAATAGCATGCTGCTCACCAGGGATGGGTGGTTCGCGGGCAGCAATCCTATCCGCGTGGGACCGCAAGAACACGGTGACGCTTCGTTTTGATCGCATCGTCAGTGGCGCGCGAATAGGCCTCGAGCAGAGCAGCAAGGTCGGCGCCGGTCGGGGGTGACCGCACAGACCTCGGCGATCCTTGATGCTGTCCATGAAATCCGAGAAGTGCGCAATCAACCGGTCATGGCCGCCTGCAGCCAGGACGTGCCGACGCCGCCGGGCAACAGCATCGTCCTCATCTGTCATCAACCAGCTGACAGGCTTGTCCGCCAGCCATTCGAAGCAGCGGATGCGCGAGGACGTGGACAGGTTCGTGAGCGTCTTCCCCAATGAGACGCCTGCAACGACAGGCGCGCCCAGCAGGCGCGAAGTCAGGTCGCCGATCATCATCGATCCCTTGGCCATCTCCACCTTGCAGATATCGTCGATCGACCGTTCCAGCCGTCATGCCGACGTTTTGACGAAGACCTTCGATGCCGTGCGCAGATCGAAGGCGCATCGGGCGCAGAAGTGCTGCGGCATCAGTTCGGTCTGGTCGAAGGATGCAATCCCGCTTCGACAGGCGGGACATCGATCCCGAAGACCGCGAGGCATCGTAAACTTAAAGAGCGCGAGGCGGTCGTAGCCCGCTTGCCCCACGACGGTTCATGCCCGAGCGATTTTTGCCCACAGGTTCATTGCCTCTGAACGCAGTTCGCGATGATGGCTGGAGGAGATTTCATGGCGGGGGATGTGGAACAGGTTGGCAATCGGATTATGGATGGAGACGAAGCGCTGCAAATGGCGTTGTGACTTGAAGCGTTTCATGATCCGTTCCCGTCGCCGGACTGGCTGATGGGAATTCTCCGCCCGATTGTTCAAGCCTTTATGCGAACGGTGTTCGACCCCCGGCATGATCTCTCGCTTTGCAGCGTCGTAAGACCGAAGCTTGTCGGTGATCATCACGCGCGGCGCGCGGCCTTGGCCCTTCAACAGCTTGCGCATCAGACGCTTGGCGGCCTTGGCATTGCGACGACTTTGCACCAGAACCTCCAGGACGAAACCGTCCTGATCGACGGCGCGCCAGAGCCAGTGCTTCTTGCCGCGGATCGAAACGACGGCCTCGTCGAGATGCCACTTGTCACCCAGCCGACCCGTTGAGCGGCGGCGGATCTCGCTGGCAAAGGTCCGCCCGAATTTCTCTGCCCAAAGCCGGACTGTCTGATGCGAGACAATAATCCCTCGTGCCGCCAGCAAGTCCTCGACCATTCGCAAACTGAGAGGAAAACGGAAATAGAGCCAGACAGCATGGGCGATGATCTCGGCGGGGAAGCGATGGCGGCGGTAGAGTGGGTCACGCTCTGTCATAGCCCGTCATCGCACATCGGTATCCACGCTTCGTTAAGTTGACGATGCCTGCGGTGCCGCTGCTGGGAGGGCAGCCAGGATTCGGGCGGGAACACGCGTGGCGTGCGACCGAGAATAAATAGACTGGCGGAGAGGGACCAGGCGCCAGGCAGGGAGAGCGTTCAGGGCCTCCTTGTGGCTCAGGTGCGCGCCGCGCTGCGGGCCGTCGAGCTTTCGGCCCCGAGCTCGCTCGTCGTGCCCAGCGGCTCATCGCCGTTGCACCGAAGCTGCGGGCAAAGGGATAGGATGCTGTTGTCGAAAAACTGCTGTCCGACGACGCAATTGTCGCGTCCCACCCGTTCGTGGCATGAGCGACCGCGGTCTGCGGCGCCTGTTTGACAGGCTGGTCGACTTTGGCGCCGTGCGAGAATTGTCGGGTCGGCCGACCTTCCGGCTCTATGGGCTGTAGCGATGGCGGACCGGACGGGAACTCAGCGAAAGGAAAATAACCAGCGCATGCTGGTCGATACCGAACTCGAGCACCTGCCGCCGGAGCTGCGCCTGGCGTGAATGGATGGGCCGGATTGAGGCGGTCATCTTCGCCGCCAGCGAGCCCGTCATGCGTGAGACGCTGGCGCGGGTCGTCGGAAAGAGCTGCAACATCGATCTGATCATCGACGACATCCGCGAGGAACTGCGCAACCGGCCCTATGAGCTCGTGTCGGTCGCCGGAGGCTGGCAGCACCGAACCAGAAAAGCGTTTGGCGATGCCATTCGCGGTGCATTTGGCACAGAACGGGCCGGGGTTCGGATAGCGGACCGGGGTCAAAACCCTCTCGCAGTCCGAGGCGCTGGTGCTGATGTGCATCGCATACCTTCCAGCCGATCACCCCTGGCGAGCTGTCATCCTTCTTCGGCAAGGAGGTTTCACGCGATCGCGTACTGCGCGGGCAAGACTTCATCGCCTCGGGACCGCGCAGCCCACAGCCCGGCGCGCCCTACACCTACGTGACGACCAAAGCCTTCATGTCGCATTGGGTCTCGACAGGCTGCGCGACCTGCCGGATTTCGAGGCGCTCGAGGACGCCGGACTGCTCTGCAAGGAGAAGCTGCTGGCGGGCGACATCATGCCGGGCTTTCCAGTGACGAGGAAAAGGAAGCAAGCAGCGTCGGTGATGAATAGAATCTCCTCGCCATGCGTCGGCCGGACTCTATCCATGCAGGATCGCAAGAACACGACGGCGCTTCTCTCTCGCCAGTTTCTCATCGGAGAGATTGGAACCGCGCGCGAGCGGCAGGGCGCCTTCGAGGTTGTCGAGCAGCGTGAGAAACTCCTCGCCATATTGCCATCGTGGCACCGCGAGCAGGTCGAACCGGCTCGCCATTTCGTCGGTCGCGTTGATGAAATCGTAGACGGCGACGTCGCCGATCAGAACAGGAGAGATGTCGTATTGGCGGCCGATCCGTCTTAGGAACGCAAGAACCGCGTTGTCTATCAGGTGAGGAAGCGCAATTAACGGTCATAACACGTCTGACGCCAGCGACATGCGAAGAGATCCAGACCCGCAAGTACCGCAACTCCGGCCAGACCTGCGTCTGTACCAACCGCTTCTTGGTTCAGGCCGGTATCTATGACAAGTTCGTCGAAAAGCTCGCCGCAGCCAGCAACCGGCTGAAGGTCGGTTCGGGCCTCTAAGAAGGCGTCCAGCAGGGACCGCTGATCGACGAGAAGGCGGTGGAAAAGGTCGAGGAACTGATCGCCGATGCTACCTCGAAGGGCGGCAAGGTGGTCGCCGGCGGCAAGCGCCATGCACTGTGCGGCTCGTTCTTCCAGCCGACGGTCATCGCCAACGTGACACCCAAGATGCGCTTCATGAAGGAAGAGATTTTTGGCCCGGTCGCGCTCGTGTTCAAGTTCGAGACCGAAGAGGAAGCAATAGCGCTCGCCAACCACACCGAATTCGGCCTCGCCTGCTATTTCTACACCGGCGATCTCGACCGCGCCTTCCGCGTCATGGAAGGGCTAAAATACGGCATGGTCGGCGTCAATGAAGGCCTCATCACCACGCCGGAGGCGCCGTTCGGCGGCGTCAAGGAACCCGGTCTCGGCAAGGAAGGCGGACATCAGGGCATCGAAATTACCTCGACACCAAATATGTATGCATCGGCGGCCTCGACCTCTAGTGGGGCCGGCTTTGCCAGAGGCCCCCACACCCCCTCCGGCGACCAGCCCGCTTTTTAGGTATCCCCATTTCCTCATACCTTGCCGGACTTGAGTGCCAATTGATCATGAATAGCGACCGCTCGATCCTGCCGAGCGCCTTCGCGAATTAGCTCTCCTTCGGAGACGCTGAGAGCTTCTTCATCATCCCACGCCCCGATGAAATGCGAGCTTCAATTTCGGATCGATTTCCAGGCTTGCGCAGAAAGGAAATCCGTTCGGTCAGCCCGATTCGTGGCTTTGCATGGGCGCTCTAGTCTGAGACTTTTTAACCCACATCGTGGATTAGAAATGGCATTGACATCCATAATGCGGAAGTAGTACTGCTGGCCGCCTGAGGGAGTTGGAATAATGCACGCGCGCCGAAACCTAAGTCCTGCCATGTGCACTCGAATTCGGCGTTCACCATTGTGTCAGTTACCTCCCGCAGCCGGAGGGCTATGCCAGTGGTGGCCAGCGAATTAGGAACTTGGAGGAAGCCCATGAAGAAGTTCCTGAACGATCCCGTTCATTTTGTCGACGAGATGCTACAGGGCATCTACAAGGCGCATCCGGCTGTTACGTATGCTGCGGGCGACATGCACTGCCTTGTGAGTGCAAGGACGAGGGGCGCTAAAGTGGGCATAGTAACCGGAGGAGGCTCCGGACATCTACCACTGTTCCTGGGCTACGTCGGGGACGGTATGTTAGACGGTGCGGCTGTCGGCGGCGTCTTCCAGTCACCGAGCGCCGAGCAGATCTATCAGGTCACCAGCCATATCGATCAGGGCGCGGGCGTCCTTTACATCTACGGCAACTACACTGGCGATATCATCAACTTCGATATGGCGGCAGAACTGGCAGACCTCGACGGCATCGCCGTACAACAAGTTGTTGGCAACGATGACGTGGCTTCCTCGGTCGTTGGCGAGGAGCACAAGCGTCGCGGCGTTGCTGGCGTTTTCTTCGTGTTCAAGGCTGCCGGCGCCGCGGCGGCCGAAGGGCTCTCTTTGGACGAGGTGACGCGGCTTGCCGACAAAGCTCGCTCGCGCACTCGCACTGTCGGTGTCGCTCTCTCGAGTTGCGTCGTTCCGGAAATCGGCCATGCGACCTTCTCAATCGGTGAGGATGAAATGGAAATCGGCATGGGCATACATGGCGAGCCGGGGATCAGCCGAAAGAAGCTGGCATATGCCGACGCGGTCGTCGACGAAATGATGGAGCGAATATTTGCAGAGCAGGCCTACAAGCTGGGTGACAGCGTCGCCGTGCTCGTCAATGGTTTGGGTGGCACGCCAATGGAGGAACTCTATATCCTGTTCCGTCGTGTCTCACAGCTGCTCGAAGCGCGGGGCGTGACGGCCAAGCACGTCTGGGTCGGAGAGTTTGCGACGGCCATGGAGATGGCAGGCGCATCGATTTCTATCCTGCACTTGGACGAGGAACTCGAGCGCCTTGTTGCCGCTCCGGCCAACACTCCCTTCTTCAAGCATCTTGGCGGTTGAGGGTCACTTCCATGCAGACATTGGATGCCGCTAGCCTCATCGATCTCTTCAACAGCTGGAAAGAGCTTTTCGCTGAGCAGAGGGAGTTCCTCATTGCGCTTGACGGTAACGTGGGCGACAGCGACCTCGGGATCACGATGAGCAAATCGTTTGCAGCTGCTGCTGAAGCACTAAAGACGGAAGGCGAAACGGTCGGGCTCGCCAAGCTCCTGCGGACGGCCGGCGCGACGATGGCACGAACTGCGCCCTCCACCATGGGCACCTTGACAGCGACAGGCTTCTTGCGCGCGAGCAAGGCGGTTGAAGGAATCGAAGCACTTGGAACCGCGGAAATCGCTGCTTTTTGGCGCGCCTACCGCGACGGCGTAGCCGAGCGGGGCAAGGCGAAAGTCGGTGATAAAACGCTTCTCGACGTCCTCGATGCGATAGCGGTCATGCTTGAGGCGCAAGTTTTAGTTGATGCTGCCTTACCTGAGGCCATGGCCGCCACCGCCGAAGCGGCCAACCAAGCGCTTGAAGCCACCAAATCCATGCTTGCACAGCATGGAAAGGCAGCCGCGTTTCAGGAAAAGACTGTGGGCCTGCAGGACGCGGGCGCAACAGTAGGTTATTTCCTGATTCAGCGTATGGCCGAATTTGTTGCAACTCCCTGCGATCGCCTGCGGTGTCTCGATCAGCCAGCTAGCTCTTATGACGTGGTCAAGAATGATGAATGACCTTTTCGGCCTATGCCTTTTGCCCCAGGTTTTGTTTGCCATTGATGAGGGCAGCACGGAGACGGGATGGGCCTTGAGACGACGGTTGATCCAGCTTCTCTATTCGGCGGGTTGAGGTCAAGCGCTTTCGAATTTCCGCTTTGCCGGCATCTGACGTCTTTCGCGGGGTCTTGCTTCTCTCCGGGATCGGCGCTCAGACCCTACCTTCATGGGGTAAGAACAATGAGGTGGAACAATCTCTTATGCGTCCTGATCGCGGCAATGCGATCGGTACTGCTTGATCAGCGAACTCACACTCATCCATCGTCCCGCGAAGGACATCTTTTCCACCGGCAAGTGGAACTTTGTTATCTCCTTCTTGGCTTACGGACCAAATCAGGCCGCAACTGGCATGATTTCCTTCCTGGTCCATCGTAACTGTGTACCGTCGCTCCAGATACGATGCATGATCACTGCTAGCCGCCTTGCCAGTGCGACGATCGCTTTTTGCCGGCCGCGCCGCTTGGCGACATTCATCGCCCAGGCTTTCAACCATGACCATTTTTTCACGTTGTTCAGCAGGGCCTGCGCGGCTTCATAGAGCAGCGTTCGCATTATGGTGTCGCCGCATAATGAGATCCGGCCGAACCGTCGGCTTTCATCCGACTCATTGAGCACCGGCGTCAACCCCAAGATCGGTCAGACTGCTTTCGAGTTGCGGAAGCGGGCCGGGATGTCGATCGTCGCGGTATACGCCAGAGCCACAACTGGGCCCACATCACCTGCACTTTCTCAGGCAACAGGGCGGCGACGGCCTCCAGGGCTTGGCGCTGCACGCCAAAGCCGATCGCGCCTAGCGTCTTCTTCATGCGCCAAGCCAGCGGCAGCGCCCGCTCGCCGACGCGCAGCGAGACCATGATCATCTGATGCGCGTCGTTGACCTTGCTCTGGTCGATCATGACGACGATGGTGCGCCCGCCTTGCCCGGCGCGCCTCAGAACCTCGCGCGCGAACGGCGCCATCACTTCATCGACATCGATCAGCTCATTGCCGAGCACGCGGCTGATCCATTGATAGCGCATGTCGAGCCGCTCGGCCGTGCGCGGCAGCGCCGCCGCGAGCTCGATTGACGCTGCGCACCTGCAAGCTCGTGGCCACCAGCAAGGCCAACCCTTCGCGCTGCTTCTTGTTCTGCAACGGCAGCCGTTCAAGCGACGCCGCGATCGTCGCAGCGACCGCTCCAATTCCACCCATGCCAAAATCTCCGCCGAATCAAAGGCGGATTCTCTGAATCACGGCGTGATTCCCCGGCGCAAGATCTTTTTTGATGGGTGGTAAGGTGGCAGGCCGTTCGTAGATCGGCCCGTGCCGCATGACCACGATAGGGTCACACATCGCTTACCTCGACAGCCAGTTCCAAGGGGTGGCGTTTCCGCACTAACAAACTGGTTGGATACGGTCAGCGCGTCTTGTTTCTCTCCTTACACTCGTAGACCTGCCGGTTTGTTGAGCGGAGCTATGCGGTGTCCCTCAAGTGGATTAAGAGCCTCTTCAATTTGCCGGACCTCCGACCGCAACAGACCAAGTAGTTGCTGGAGACGTTCGGGAGGCAGACGAGGGCTGGTCATATTGATTGCAATCGCGGCCACAGCGTCCCTGCCTTGTGGGAGGATGGGGATCGCCATGGCAGCTATGCCCGCGACAAGCTCGTCTTGATCGACGGCATAGCCTTGTTCACGCACCTGCGGAAGCGCTGCCCTGATCCTGTCTGCGGAGAGACCCTTGTACATGTCGTAGCGGCTGGCGTTGGCACAGACAATTGCTTCGGCCTCATCGTCCGGAAGAAACGCCAAAATTGCGAGGCTTGCCGGGCCGACCCCTAGTGGAATTTGCCCGCCAACATACCCGGTAAGACTATCGAGGAAGTAGGTCCCTTCCTGACGATCCACGCACACAGCGTTAAACCCCGCACGCGCCATAAGGAAAAGTGTATCGCTAGTTTCTGCGGAGAGCCGCACGAGTGCCGGCCGGGCGAGGCGCCGCAGACCCGTACCGTCTGCGGCAGTCGCGCCCATGGCGAAAAGCGTGAGCCCCAGCCTGTAGCGCTTTGTGTGGAGTTCGCGATCGATAAGTCCATGCCGTTGAAGCGCTGTAACGATGCGATGAGCTGTCGACTGTTTTAATCCCAGCGCCTCCCCAATCGCTGCCATGGAGGCCCCCTGCTGACCGACATCTCCCAGGTACCGCAAAACAGCAACGGCGCGGTCTAGAAGTTGGGTGCCAGTGGCGCTGTCATTGGCTTCTTTCGTCTCCTGCATTTACCATCCTTTTGGCGAAACTTTCGGGGAAACTGCCCTTGTTCGGGCAACATCATAGCGGAGCACTCGAATCCTGCTTCACTCCAGTTTCCATAGCCTGAAATAGGTGATCCGTCTTCGCCTTGGCGTCAATTGACCAAAGCGCGGACCGGAGACGTTCCGCTGCCGGAGTGGCCATCCGGCCTTGTGCGATCGACATGAATTTATCGTGGAGATCCTCATCCGACAGTGGGTTAGATGGATCGCCCCTAGGTGCCGATATATCCATATGGGCGGTTCGACCTGCGTGGCGTATGCGGATGCTGGCCGGTGTCATTGCAGGAAACGACTGATCCATATCGGATCGGTGCACCAGTCTAACCCGAGTTGCCAGGGACGTCACACGCGGATCGTGAAGGTATTGATCTGTGACCGGCAAGAGAGCTTTCGCCCCGTGTACCATCGCAAGCGCAACCGAGAAAGGAGTACTGTATTGTGCTGCGGCAGTCGAGTCCGGGTCCGTTTTGTTGAGCAGAGTTAGCCCACGCGCAAACAAGCCGATCTCGATCTCCTCGATTTCGTCAAGCTTTATGCGGTGTTCAGTCTGAAGGGCAAGTGCGGCATCAATCGGGGCGTGGATCCACCTGCATGCGCTATAGATCTTGAAGTATCCGCTTTCTATTTCCCACTTCGTGCCGAGGTTCGAGGTGAGGCGGCCCTGGTCGAAACGATCAGCATCATCCAGGAGGTCGAGCGGCCCCGTATAACCAACCCGGGCAAGATCAACAGCCATGAGGGCACCAGCTGTTGCGAATGGGATACCCTCCTTGACAGTGTGGCCAAGTTTCGTCCATCCGGTAGCGGATTGACCACTGGCTGTGTGCCCGGCAATCGCCATAGCTTCGGCGATAGTTGTGGTTGGTAGCTGTTTCAACCAGCCCGTGGCCGCGGCCACGCCGTAACCGCACCATTTGCCTGTATCGGTAGTCCGGATCGCGTTGATATCTCTCGCCGCAGACACGCGCAATGCCACCTCATAGCCGACCGCAATCGCGGTAAGAACGCGGTCGGGAGTGGCTTTCACTATGCGGGCAATTGTCAATACTGCGGGAACAATTGCAGCGCCGGGGTGGCCGGCAGCTGCCCGATGCCCGTCATCGAGGTCCAGCATCGAGGCATAGGCCGAATTAACGAAGGCCGCTCCTGCAGGTCTCAGCCGTTCGCTGGAGAACCACACGGCGCTTTCGCCTTCGCCCCAGGACGTTTTAGCCCCTTGCAGAGCGGCCGCGCCTCCCTGGGTGGCGACGCCGGCGATACCCGCGCCGACAGTGTCAAGAAGTACGCGTTTGGCGGCTCGTTTGACCGTCGAAGGCACATCGGTGACGGATGAGACGAAAGAGGCCAATTCAAGTGTGCGGTGCATAGTAATCCTCTCATATGAAGTTGCGTCGGTCCTAGCACGAAACCCACAATGTGGGAATATAATATTATTGACTTCCACATTGTGGGATAATAATGTGCGAGGTAATAAGACGCGGGGATCCACACTCGCGAGATAATAAAAGCGGGAATGAGAGTTATGGGCATGGTCCATCAGTTTCAGAGACTGCAGTTGCCTGCGCGTGAGGTTGTCCGCTGTGCGGTGGATGACATGCCCCTGGAGGTCTTCGCCGGAGACACAGTGCTGACTGCTGTTTTGACTCATCGGCGCAATCTTCGGCCATTCGAATTCGCGGATGCGGCGCGAGCTGGCTTCTGTCTGATGGGCGCCTGCCAGGACTGCTGGGTTCACCTAGAGACTGGCGAGCGCGTTCGAGCCTGCTCGACGCAAGTCGTCGAAGGGATGCGCATCGCCACCAATCTGGGGAGGTGCTTCCATGCGAAATGAGAAAAGAACCGTTATTGTAGGCGCCGGTCCGGCAGGGATGAGGGCTGCTCTGATGCTGGTTGCCAATGACGCAAGCCCTGTTGTCATCGACGAAGGCTTCAAGGGCGGCGGCCAGATCTACCGCCGACCGCCAGCTGGCCTCGATGGCGTGAGAGAGCCTGAGAAGCTTTACGGTTTCGAAGCAGCAAAGGCGACGCGGCTTCACCGCGCCTTTGACGCCCTCCATGGGAAGATTGAATACCGGCCGGCTGCAACCATCTGGTCTGCCGACGAAAGCCGGATTTCGTTCATTTCGAATGGCCATGCCACGCACATCGAGTGGGATCGACTTATCCTGGCAACAGGGGCGATGGATCGGATCATCCCGGTCAAGGGCTGGACCCTGCCGGGGGCCTATTCGCTTGGCGCCTCACAGATTGCACTGAAAGCGCAAGCGGTTGCCATCGGCAGCGAAGTCGTCTTTTTCGGCACGGGCCCGTTGCTTTATCTCGTCGCTTATCAGTACGCCAAGGCCGGGATCCGTGTCGTGGCGGTTCTCGATACCTCGCCGCTTCCTCCTCTTCGTGTCACGCTTGCCCTGTTTCAGGGCCGCACCACCTTCGCCAAGGGGCTCTACTACCTTGCTTGGCTGACAGCGCACGGCATCAAGATCGAGCGCGGAATCAGGCCTCTCGAGATCGTCGAAGGACCGGATGGGGCGGTCGCCGGTCTTCGATACACCAGTGCCAGCGGCGGGGAGAAGGTCGTTGATGCGCCCGCAGTGGCGTTCGGCTATGGCCTGAAGGCCGAGACGCAGATTGCGGATTTGCTGGGTCTCGATTTCACTTTTGACACTCTCCAACGCCAATGGATTCCAGTTCAAGACTCAGATGGCCGCAGTTCCCATCCGCATATCTACCTGGCTGGTGACGGCGCCCGCATCCGCGGAGCCGATGTCGCGGAACTGACCGGAGAACGCGCCGCGCTGACCTTGCTCGCGGATGATGGAAAGCAAGCATTGCGCCCACGCGTAGAGGCCCTGAATAGACAGATCGGCCGTGCCGGTTCGTTCCGGAGAGCGCTGGAAAGAGCCTTTCCGTTTCCAGCCAATTTGGCTCGCGACGTTTCCGATGACGTCATGCTCTGCCGCTGCGAGGGCCTCTCCGCAGGTTTTATTCGGGCGGCAGTCGCGGAATCGGGCGAATTCGAGATCAACCGGCTCAAGGCTTTCACACGTCTTGGTATGGGGCGTTGTCAGGGGCGCGTTTGCATGCCGGGCGCGCTGGAAGTGGCCGCCGCAGCGGGCGGCGTTTCAATCGAAGGTGCAGGTCGCATTCGGGGCCAGGCACTGATTAAGCCGGTGCCGCTCTCTCAACTGGCGGGATCCGGTACGATGAGGCGCTACGATGTTGCGATTATCGGAGGCGGGTTGGCGGGTTGTTCGGCCGCGCTTCACATCGCCAAGCGTGGAGCGTCCGTTGTCCTCTTTGAGCGAGGCCGTTGCGGCGCCCAGGCGAGCGGTGTCAATTTTGGTGGTGTTCGGCAGCAGGGCCGGCATCAGGCGGAATTGCCCCTGTCACGACGCAGCCGGCTTCTTTGGGACCGTCTTTCGGAGATCGTCGGTTCGGATTGTGAATTCGTCGCGACCGGCCATTTGAAGCTGGCACGCACAGACGCAGAGATGGCAGAACTGGAAGCCTATCGGGCCATGGCACAAGGTTTCGGTCTCGACCTTGAACTCGTCAGCCCAACGGAGATTCGGCAGCGGTACCCGTACCTGGGAACCGGTCTTGCAGGTGGATCGCTTTGCCGCGAGGACGGACAAGCCAACCCTCGCCTCGTCGCGCCTGCCTTCTCCCGAGCTGCGCGCCGGGCCGGAGCCGACATTCGCGAAATGACCGAGGTGAAAGGGGCTCATCAAAGCGGTGAAGAATTCGAGATTGATGCAGTTGGAGAGACCATCAAGGCCGGCAAGCTGATCAATGTGGCGGGCGCGTGGGGAGCCAAAGTCGCCTCCTGGTTCGGCGATCAAGTCGAGGAAGGTGTCATCGCGCCAAATATGTGCGTGACCGAGCCCTTGCCGCTTTTCATGGGGCCGAACCTCGGTGTTTGCGGCGGTAACATTTACCTGAGGCAGATCCCGCATGGCAGTGTCATTTTTGGAGCAGGGATGGGGATTGCCGAGCGTGAGAAGCTGCGAGCTCGACCGCTTGCGGAAATTACCCAGGAGGGCGCGCGGCTGGCAATCGAGATGGTGCCACGGCTCGCGGATGCCCTGCTGGTGCGAACCTGGACGGGTATTGAGGGATGCATGGCCGATGGAATCCCGGTGATGGGGCCAAGCCCACGTGCCCCGAACCTCTTCCACGCCTTCGGCTTTACGGGTCATGGATTCCAGCTCGGCCCCGGTGTGGGTGCGGTGCTTAGCGAGCTGGCCCTCGATGGCGAAACCGAAACAATAATCGACGGACTGTCGATGACGAGGTTCACGCGGGACGTCCGCGTGACAAAGGCGACGAACGCCTGATTCACCGAGTGGAACAAGAAACTGGAGGATAAAATGAACATCAGAAAAATCACCGGAAAGCTCGGCGTGGTCTGCGCCATGCTCGGTGCGACGCTCCTTGCTTCGCATCCTGGCGCTTTCGCTGAAGAGAAATACAAGACTGTCGAGCCCGGCGTACTCACGGTCGCAATTACTGGTGACATGCCGGGTCTCATTGCCCGCGACGGCAAGTTGATTGGCTATGACGGCGAGATCCTTCAAAGGGCTGCCGAAAACCTCGGACTGAAGGTCAATCCTGTGCCTACGGAATGGAGCGGCGCCATTGCGGCGGTCCAGTCAGGCCGCGTGGACCTGATCGGCGGCACTGTCGCTTGGACGCCTGAGCGCGCCAAAGCGCTGTCGCTGACCGACCCAACCGGTTACTTTCAGAACGGCATTACGCAAAAGGCATCAACCCAGTGGCAAACGCTGAAGGATATCGAAAACCGCAAGGTCGGATCGATGACAGGATTTTCGTTCCTGCCGGAGCTGCGAAAGATCCCTGGGATCGAGCTGACGCTCTACGATACGTCTGACGCGGCGCTGCGTGACCTTATGAACGGCCGCGTTGAGGCTATCATCGGTGATCCGCCTGTCATCGACTACGCCATTGCGCAGAATCCGGGCTGGGGGCTCGCCAATCTGGCCTTCGCCGACAACAACGCGTACTTCCCGCTCCTAACCAGCGTTGGACGCCAGTATATCTTTGGCCTCAGCAAGGAGAACAAAGATCTAGCCGACGCAATCAGCGGCGAAATTCGCAAGCTCTGGGCCAACTGCGAGGTGAAGAAGATCGGTGCCAAGTACGGCTTTACTCATGAAGCCCAGTACACCCCGTCACCGGTGAACTTCCGCGTCGGTGTCGACCGTCCCGAGGGTTGGACGCCGCCCGTTTGCCAGAAGTAAGCCTGGCGGACGGCAGCCGTTGGACCGGGCGATGGCTCATCCGCCGGTTGTCGTCCTGACTACCTAAAGGAGTTTCCAAATGAATGCGTCGCCAATCCTGACGGTTACCAACCTCAAAAAGTCCTATGGTACGTTGGAGGTCTTGAAGGACGTTTCCTTCGATCTTCGCCGCGGCGAGCGTCTCGCAATCATTGGGCCGAGCGGTTCGGGCAAGTCGACCTGCCTCAGGGCAATCAATTTCCTAGATCCGCCGACCGGCGGAAAAATCGAGCTAGAAGGTGAACTGATCGGTTTTAAAGCCAAGGCGGACCACCAGCGGCTGATGTCCGACCGGGAATTGGCCCCGCAACGCGCCGAGATCGGGATGGTGTTCCAGCTGTTTCATCTCTGGCCACATTTGACCGCGCGCGAGAACGTTGCCCTTCAGCCGCGCAAGGTGCAGGGGTTGTCGGCTCGGGAAGCCAACGAGTTGGCGGACGCAATGTTGAACGAGGTTCATCTGGGGCACAAACTCGATGAATATCCCAGCCGTCTTTCAGGAGGACAGCAGCAGCGGGTGGCAATAGCCCGCGCGCTCGCGCAAAAGCCGAAGCTATTGCTCTTCGATGAACCGACGTCGGCGCTTGATCCCGAACTCGTCGGCGAGGTGCTCAATGTTATCCAGGAGCTTGCCGATGAGGGACGCTCGATGGTGCTCGTCACCCATGAGATCGCCTTTGCGCGCCGCATGGCCGACCGCGTCATCTTCATGGATGGTGGGGTGATCGTCGAACAGGGCCCCCCGGACCAGGTTCTTGACAATCCGAAAGAGCCCCGGCTCCGCAAGTTCCTGTCCATCGTTTCACACGGGGAGGCCGTGCCATGACGCCGGAGACCTTTGGACCGATTGCGCAAGCTCTGCTCGCCGGTGTGGTCGTTACGTTGGAAGTGTCCGTTGGCGCGCTGATTTTTGCGGTTGCTTGGGGCGGGTTCCTTGCCACCATCCGTTTTCTCTATCCAGGCCGCGTGTTGGATCTCGCTATCTCGGCCTACGTCGAGGTCTTTCGAAATATTCCGACGTTGACGCACTTGCTTATCATCTATTTTGGGCTTGCCTATTTTGGCATCACGCTACCATCGCTCGCAGCGGCGATCCTTGCTCTAGGCTTGATCGGCGGCGCCGTAATGACGGATATCTTTCGTGCCGGCTTCCAGGCTGTACCAAAGGGGCAGACGGAAGCGGCACTTGCTACGGGGCTTCCGCCGGTTCTTGCCTTCCGACTCGTGGTGTTCCCCCAGGCACTTCGCATCGTCTTGCCTCCGATGGGAAATTACGCAGTCGGTCTGGTCAAGGACACATCCCTCGTCGCCGCGATCTCGGCGCCGGAGATCATGTTCAACGCGCGGCAGATCGTCAACGTCTCGTTCCAAACTGGGCTGGTTTATGGCACCGCGGCGCTGATCTATCTCGCGCTGACCTTCGCAATCACCGGTCTTTTTGCTCTTCTCGAGAGAAAGGCGGCGTACTGAGATGCTCTCCTTTTACGAAACAATTGCCGCGTATTGGCCAGACTGGTGGCCACGTCTTCGTGACGCAGCCTGGGTCACCATCTATATAACAGCTTTTTCGTTTGTCGTTGCCTTTGTCGTCGGGCTTATCCTCGAATTCTTGCGTACCCGACGGACGGCGGTATTTCGGCATGCAGCCAGCGTCTACATTCTTGTCTTGCGCGGCGTTCCGATCCTCGTCGTTCTCTACCTTCTCTATTTTGCGCTTCCGGGCTATGGGATCGTCATTTCGGCGGTTGCCGCCGGCGTCATCGGGTTGGGCGCGGTTCACGGCGCATTCCTCGCGGAAGTGTTTCGGGCAGGATTGATGTCGGTGTCGTCAGGACAACGCGAGGCGGCGCTTGCCGTCGGCCTGACCCCATTCCAGACGTTCGTCCTCATCCTGTTTCCGCAGGCGATCAGGATCGTCCTGCCGCCGCTTCTGATCAGCCTGATCTCGCTCCTGAAGGATAGCGCGATCTGCGCGCTGATCGCCGTCCCTGAATTGACGCTCGCCGCCCGGGCAATCATGGCGGAGACCTTCCTTCCCATGCATGTCTTCGTTCTTGTCGGCCTGTTTTATTTCGGGATCGCGTTTCCGGCCTCCCTTTTCGTAAGAGCGCTGGAGAAAAAGCTGACGCGAGGCCAAGCCAAAAAGCCGCGCGGGGGGACCCCCAGCCTCGCGGCGGTCGCAGAGATCAACGGAGTGCGTGAATGACGTCAGCTCCCTATGTCATCGCTTTCGATAACGTCGCCGCCACTCACTCTTGGATGCGATTTTCTCCGATCGTCGGGCGAGGTCCGGGTTACGACGCTGAGAGGCAATCTCAATGACACTTGATACTTTTGCGACGGTTGAAGAACTGGCCGAACGTTTGATCCGTCGCGAGATCTCCGCCGTGGAGCTGACCCGTGCGCATCTAGAACGGATCAAAACGTTGGATCAAACGCTCAAGGCATTCTGTGGCGTGGATGAGGATGCCGCGATCGGCGATGCGATGAGGGCCGATGCGCTGCTGGCGAACGGTGCATCTCCGTCCCCACTTTGTGGGATCCCGTTTGCAATCAAGGACATTTTTGACCAGGCCAACCGGCGCACCAGGGCTGGCTCCAATGCGCTGAATGACCGACTTCCGGACCGTTCGGCTGCCGCTGTCGCGAAGCTTTCCGAAGCGGGCATGGTCGCACTTGGCCGTACCCATATGGTCGAATTCGGTTTTGGAGGATGGGGGACGAACCCGGTTCAAGGAGCTCCCTGTAACCCTTGGGGCACGGATGAGCGCCTGGTTGCCGGCGGCTCGAGCAGCGGTTCGGCGGTGGCCGTCGCAGCTGGTCTTGCGCCAGTGGCTCTTGGCACTGATACCGGCGGATCGATCCGCACGCCGGCAAGCTGGTGCGGCGTCATCGGGCTGAAGACGTCACTTGGCCTCGTCAGTCGCCGCGGCGTGGTGCCGCTTTGCCCGACCCACGACAGCGTTGGGCCCATGGCGCGCAGCGTGCGTGATGCCGCACTGCTTCTGGAGGCGATGCTGGGATCCGATGAGAGGGATCGCTCAACGCTCTGCACACCGCTGATCAAGCCGCTCGAAGGCATCGAGAAGGGGATCAGGGGATTGCGTATCGGCCGCCTTGGCGAGCGCGATCTCGTCGGCGTCGAACCTGATGTCAGGGGCCAGTACGAACGAGCCGTGGCTGACTTCGCAAAGCTCGGCGCCGAGATCCAAGAGATCACCCTGCCCTTGTCCGCAAGCGCCTCCCTGGCAGGTGGTGGCGACATCATGAGCGTCGAGAGCAATGCGCTCTTAAGCCATTACGTCGAGGCTCCCGGAAGCCAGGTTGATCCTGTTATCGCCGAGCGGATCCGCCGCGGCGCCAGTATCAGCGGTCCGGCCTATTATAGGGCCCTTGAGCAGCGGCGGGAGGCTCAGCATGACTTTGCCGAGGCGGCCGCGAACCTTGATGCCTTCGTCACGCCGGGATCACACCGAACCCCCGTACCGCTTGCGGCGGTGGATCAAAACCTGCCTTCAAACCAGTTCGGTCGCCTCGTCAATTATCTTGACCTCGCCGCGCTGGTCATTCCCGTCGGGCTGACAGCCACGGGGCTTCCCGTGGGCTTGCAGATCGTCGTGAAGCGTTTTGACGACGCCCTGGCGCTCCGCATTGGCCGCACGCTTGAGAGAGAGCGTGATGGTCTTTTCAAGCCACCCCCCGGTTTCTGACGCCGCGCCAGTCGTCACATCGCGTACGAGACTGCTTCGTCGAATTGCAGGCCACGAGGAGGAACAATGAAAAAGCTGATTAACAACCCCGTCGACTATGTCGACGAATGCCTGGATGGGCTGATGCTTAGCCACCCCTGCGTTCTCGATGGCCGTCTTCGCCGGGTCGCGCGCACACCCGATGGTGTCCGAAAAGGCAGGGTTGGAATCGTATCGGGCGGAGGCTCTGGGCATCTTCCACTGTTTGGCGGCTATGTCGGCCACGGCTTGATTGATACCTGTGCTATCGGCAAAGTCTTTGAGGGACCTGCTTTGCACGCGTGCCTCGAAGCGACTCGGCCGGCCGATGGCGGGGCAGGTATCTTGCAGTTGATCGGGAACTAACGGCGGCGAACGGATGAATCTTCCCACCGCCCGCGAAACTCTCCAGGACGGAGGTTTCCAGGTCGAAACAGTGCTTGGCACAGACGACATCGCCAGTGCGTCGGCCGAGGAGAGCAGAAAACGGCACGGTGTTGCCGGCTTGATCTGCGCTTACAAGGCAGCAGGCCCTCGAGCCGAGGAAGGCGGAAACCTTCAGGAAGTCCGTGACACGGCGGTGCGGTTGAACGCACTCGGACAATCGGCGTGGCGCTGCCAAATTGCGGGTTCGGATCGACCAAGCTTCGCCCTGTATGATGCCTAGATCGAGATGGGCTTCCACGGCGAACCCGTATTTGGCGCGACGCGCTAAAACCCGCCGACAAGGTCGCGACCGAGATGATTGATTGACGCCTACTCGCAGAACGATCGTTAGACGCCGTCGACAAAGTCGCAATCCTCGTCAACAGCATGGGGGCGACGCCCGTGATGTGCTCTGATCCCTCTGGCCGCTTGGCAACGACCAAGGAAGCTGCAACAGTATGTGTCAGCCGTTGCGGCTCCAAACTCAGTCGAAATTCCCCGATCCCGGAGCGGGCTTACCTTTTAAAGGTCCGAGTCATGGGCGACGGGCTAAAATAGACTTGGGCACGCCGCCGCCGAAGCTCATCATGTCCTTGCATCAGAAACCCAGAGAAGTTGAATGAAGGAGCTTGCGAACGGTGTTCACTGACGTCGCCACCGCAGACTTCGGCGTTCATCGGAAATGCAGTCGCTTCATGAATTGTCATGCCTCATTGACCATCCCGCCAAGGCGCGGGCCGATATCGCACTTGCTTTCGATGGTATGGACCTCCCGCTTTATCAACCTCAGGAGCTTCTGAATCCGCTCTTGCGGCATTCGTGCACTAGTAGCGTTGATGACCAGTGCCCCCATAACATCTCTTCGCTGCGGCCGGATTGGCAGCGCAAGATATGAAATTCCATCGATTGGATGATCCTGATCTAAAGCATAGCCTCTCTCACGGATGGCGGGCAGTTGATTACGGATGTCATCTGCACTTAGTCCGCTGAAGGCGCTGTAGAGGTGAGCATTGGCGCCTATGATAACATTGGCTTCTTCAGGCGGCACAAAAGCGAGGATTGCGAGGCTTGCCGACCCGACGCCCAAGGGCACCTGGCCACCAATGTGACCGGTCAGACTGTCAATAACATAGGATCCCTCTTGCCTATCGATGCACACGATATTGGAGCCGCTTCGCGCCATCAGAGAGACGGTACTCTCTGTTTGAGCCGCCAGCCGCAATAGCGCGGGACGACAGCAACGACGCAAGCCCACGCCGTCGGCTGCTTTGGCTGCCAGCATGTATAGCGACAACCCTAAACGATAACGCCTCGTGGAGGGCTCCCTCTCGAACAACAGGTGCCGTTCAAGCGCACTTGCGATACGATGCGTCGTTGATAGAGTGAGGCCCAGAGCTTTCGACATTTCGTGCACACGTGCACCTTTCTCCCCAACTTCGCCAAGGTAGTTCAGTAGGGCTACAGAGCGATCTAGTAGCTGCGTGCCCTTTATTTCTTCAGTGTCATTCTTTTTGGTTTGGGTTCTCAACCAGGGGACCCTCCAATATTCGTTTCGACTTGCCGGCACGTCTCCTGGAGAAGGAAACGGTGTTGAAGCACATTTGCATGCACGCAGACGGGTAGCTGCGACGACAACCGATTAGATTCTTCACACCATTGAATTGCCTATGTTCAAAGTCGTCACGCTCACACCTTCTGGCCGCGCATCTATCACGAACTCAAAGGATAACTTCGCAAACTGACGCCGCCGATGTCCCTCTGAATCAATTGGCCCGAACAGCGCCCGATTGTTCAACGCGATTGCTATATTCAGCGAATTTTGCCGCCAGTTCCTCCGCGCGTTCTTCGCAATCGCCCAATGCCATTGCTTCGCAATCGTATCCGAGGAGTTCGCGCATAATTCCTGCCGACTCCTTAGTGAAGCGGACGGTTCCGTCGCTTTCCACTTCATCAATCCCATCATATCTCTGACATTGCCTGTTGATTTCCACCGCATCCTCGAGTGACAGGCCTTCAGGCAAATCGATCGAAATACCTGTTGGAGCAATCTTAACGGGATAGCCTCCTACGAGACCTAACGGTCCCGGCGCATGAACGATGCCCTCTACGTTGTCGGCGAACGCCCGCAGAACAGCTGTCGCCGACGATGCAGTCACTGCCTGTCCCGCGATGCCTCTTACTCGCCGAAAACGTCCGGCAACCGTCGCGAAGATTTTATCGTGGCTCAGTTCCTCAGGACTGATTCGATGGCCATCCCGATATACGGACAAATGGTAGGGTGCTCCGTTTGCGGAGCCGGTGCTCGGCATACGGTAACCGAAATAGTGTTGGGCAAACAACCGGACCTCGATCGCTTTCAGTTCGCAACCTAGCAGATGCGCCACGGCCAATCTGATGACAGGTACGGAATTCGCGATGTTACCGATTCCAATCGTCGGCGAGAGACCCTCAGCGGCAAGGGCGGCGTTTGTTACATCAGGGTATGATGCGTTCACGACCACGCTCTCAAGTCCGGCCTCTCGCACCGCTCTCATTAGGCGTCGCACGAGAACGAGATGCATAGGAGTCCATACACCGCCGCGTGCTTGATCGATCTGCTGGTAAGCATCCGGCGGTAATTGCGTTATGACCCACCATGAATGCAATGTCGTTGCATTGAAAATGATATCAGGATCGAGAGCCGCCAGTTGCTCTGCGGTAGCCTCTATATTCATAAGATCAATTGGCACCACCTCGATGACCGGATGGTGGCCGAAGTTAACGGCGGTGCACTTCGACAGATTGGTCCTTAAAGTGCCTTTCTGAACGTCTTTCACTCCGACGTGTAGATCGTAGGGCCTGCCGCTCTCACTAAGAAAATCAAGAACGGCCCCGCCAAGTACGCCGTGCCCAATAATCAGTATTTTTGTACGATCGCGCATATAAATTCTCCAAATCCCGCGAGAGAACGGCGAACGTATCATTGTCTAAAAGGAATATAAGGAGATTGTTGTGAATTATTGTTACACAAATGTCACGACTTTGTGTCTGAAATTTAACACTACGCCACAGTGTTTCGCCAATAAATTACAAATGGTGGAATGATATTCGCTACAATGTCCATGCCGGGAAGCGATCGTTGGCGGTATTGAACTGTAACTGAGCTTGTCGACATGACGGCGAACATGCCGGTTGCGGGATTGCGAAGCTTCTTGAGCGAGGCCCCGCAGACCTGGGAGAAGAAGATGTTGTCCTTAGCACCGCGCGCCGATGTCGTGTTCGAAATCAATCTCAATGCTGTTCAGGCGAATTTCCAGACCATTTCGGCAGTGGTCGGACCATACGTGAGGGTGGCCGCCGTCGTCAAAAGCGACGGCTACGGGCTTGGTCTCATTGAGATTACAAGGGCGCTGGTTACCGCCGGATGCGATCTACTCTTCGTTGGAGATCTGCACGAAGCGCTGCTTCTAAGGTCTTCCAAGATAGGGGCGGCGGTTGCAGTTCTTTGCGATGAGTTTACGAGGCTTCGACAATACTACCGATCCGACCGCCTCATACCCGTGGTGAACAATTGCGGTGAATTGGACACCATTAGCGCATCAGGGGAGGCGCAAATATACTTTCTCAATGTGGAAACCGGGTTCTCTCGCCAAGGCCTCACTTTCAACGACATACGACGCGGGTATCTTTGTGGCACTTTCAAACAGCATCCCCCTTCAGTTGTCATGAGCCACCTCGCATGCAGCGATCGTGTTGCCGACGCAACGAATGTGCTGCAAAGGAACCGCTTCCGCGCGATCTCCGATCTGCTTGAACCTGCCCGTTACAGCCTCGCCGCCTCCGCTGGTGTATGGCTGGGCAAGGCCTATCATTTGGACATAGTTCGAGTGGGCTCAGCGCTGTATGGGCTCAACAACGCCGGCATTCAACCGAACCCTCTTCAGCCCGTCGTCAGGCTTCGGGCGAAAATACTCGACGTGCGCAATGTGCCAAAGGGTGAGGCGGTTGGGTATGGCGCGACGTTTCGTACAATCCGAGCCAGCCGCATAGCGATCCTCGGAATCGGTTACAAGCATGGCGTGCCATGGGCCTGCGGGAACAAGATATACGTCAGGCTTGCTGAATATTCGGCTCCTGTAATCGGAAGGATGTCAATGGAATACGCTGTGGTTGATGTAACAGATTTTCCTGAGGCACTTTGTGGGCCGGGTGTCTTTGTGGAATTGCTGGGTGAAACTTTCACCGTCAATGATCTCGCTGCGGCGGCTGACGTTTATCCCCAGGAAGTGCTGACTCGGCTTGGCGCGGGTTGCACAAGACGATATGTAAATGATTCGTCTGCAACTGCCGGATTCCGGGCTGGTCAGCCAGTGCAGACGACGGGCCCGATCAGCTCGCGCTCCTGTCCAGAGTTAGGACCTGAGTAATGGCGAAGCCGGTTTTTCAAAAGCAATCGGCTCAGGATCCCAGCACCCGTTCCCAAGCAGAGACCGGCTCACTAAGTATTCCGAGTGCCCTGCTTCAGGGTAGTTATACGAAAGGGGTTCTCTTTATCACGATCTCTGCAGCAGCGTGGAGCACCGCAGGCCTGTTCGTTAGGGTTCTTCCACTTGACGCTTGGACAATTTTGTTTTGGCGCAGCGTTTTTGCGGCTGCCTTCCTGGCAGTTCACATATTCGCGGTTGGGCCAAAATACAGTTTCCGCTCAACGGGGCCCGGAATGATCGTTGCAACGTGTTGGGCGATCGCCATGTTGGCGTTCATCCCGGCGTGTCAGTTAACTTCGATCGCGAATGTAGCAGCAATCTATGCTGCGACACCAGTCTTTACTGCCATTTTGGCGTGGCTGTGGTTGCGAGAGAAGTTTCGCGCTGGGACCCTTTTGGCGATAGCTACGATACTTGCAGGGACCTGCGTGCTTGTCTGGGGAGCAGGATCTGGGGCCAGCCTCCTTGGCAATGCATTGACTATCGTCATGACCCTCACGACGGCGGTTGTGACAGTGCTTATCCGACGGTACAGAGAAGAATCGCTTCTGCCTGCCATCTTCCTGGCCAACATTTTGGTCTTGTTGGCGAGCTTTCGCTTCGCGGCGCCGCTTTCGCCAAATCTTCGAGATCTGGCGTATCTTGCGCTGTTCGCCCTCGTGCAAGTGGCGCTGGCTTTTGTGTTCTTTTCGGCTGGCGCTCGCCGGGTTCCAGCATCACAAGTTTCTCTGATTGGAGCGCTCGAGACGCCGCTTGCTCCATTTTGGACGTGGCTCGCATTCGGTGACATGCCTTCCACGTCTGCCCTCTTTGGAGGCGGCATAATCACCGCGGCAACGATCGGGTACCTTCTAAGTAATGTCGGCGCGCTAGGTCGAACACTTCCGTTCGACGGGCACACAAACCTGTAGCTAACGATCTTGAAGGGAGTGAACCTGCATGAATTTGCCACAGTTTACAAAAATCGATGGTGTTTCAGAGGTCGCGGACCAGTATCGCGCAGTAATAGTGGATCTTTGGGGCGTATTGCACAACGGTGAAGTCGCTTTTCCTGATGCAATCTTCGCGTTAGATGCGCTGCGGTCTAATGGTCTCGATGTTTGCCTTCTGTCAAACGCTCCCCGGCGTGCACGGCAAGTTGCTGAGAGGCTAACATCAATGGGTATAGGCTTATCACAATACAACCACCTGATCACGTCCGGGGAATTGGTCTACGAAGCTCTCGAAAATGCACCTGATCAGTGGCATGCTGCGCTCGGGCGGCGCTATTTCCACCTCGGACCATCTGATTTGAGAGGCTTGCTTTTGGGGTCGGACCGGTCAGAGGCCTTGTTGCCTCAGAACGCCGACTTTATTCTGAATACTGGGGTAAGCGACCCAAGAGTGATAGATGGAGCTGCAGAAGTGCTTAGAGAATGCGCGTTCCATAAACTGCCAATGATCTGCGCAAACCCGGATCTGGTCGTTTTAGTTGGCAATCAGCTGGTTAATTGTGCGGGGAGGCTGGCAGAGCAATACGAAGCGCTTGGAGGAGACGTTCGCTACCATGGAAAGCCATATTCACCCGCTTACCGACGTGCACTCGACCTACTGGGTCACGAAAGAGAAGAAGTGCTCGCAGTAGGCGATTCGTTGCGGACGGACGTTGCAGGTGCGCTAAACCAGGGCATGGACGTGGTCTTTATTGCCAGCGGCATCCATCGTGCCGATGCAGGAAAATTCTCTTTTGAGCAGCTTCAACAATTGCTTGCTGGAAAGCCCGTCCTTCCCACGTTTGTCGCCTCCCATTTTAGATGGTAGCAGGCGCACAAGAGGAGGAAAAGGGCTAGCGCGGTCGACGCCGCTCATTGCTCAACGTGGCCTGCTGCCGGTTCCGTGGACAGGCACTTAAGCTAACATCGCTATTTCCTCGAACTCAACTGGGCTGAGATAACCCAGCGTCGAGTGGCGCCGCTTGGGATTGTAGAAGCGCTCGATGTAGTCGAACACGTCCGCCCTGGCTGCGTCCCTCGTCCTGTAGACCTTGCGGGCCGTCCTCTCGGTTTTGAGCGACGAGAAGAAGTGCTGGTCCAATCAGCGCGCCAAACGGGATCGCTCGCCCAAAAGCCAGGCGACGCCTCGTCGCGGTCTTGCGGGGCGCTGTAGCGGGCGGAAGCAACCAACCCGCGTGTGACCGAAACATAGCGTTCTCGCCGGCCATTTCGCCGCGACCGCGGCGCGCATTGCGGCGAGCGAAGGTCCGATCCTCATCCTGCAGGACACCACCGAGCTTATTTACAGCCGCGCGCAGCCGGGCAAAATCGGCTTCACCAAGACCATCAACGCCGGGCGCTACAAGGCCGGGCAACCGCATAGACGCGGCCGGCGACAAGATGGTCTCGGAGGAGTCAGTAATTCGCGGACAGCGATTCCGCTAAATCCCGGACAGTTTTCGGGAGCGGATTTAGCGGTCGGTTCTTGGCTGCGCCCCTCTCAACATCATCGTGAGAGGCCAAACTGCCAGAACCGGCGGCAAGATCGCTTGGATATCCCTCACGCTCGTTCGTCTCGCTTGCTTCCGTCTCGGCATGGCCGCCTGACGGATGAGCAGGGTCTTTCGGTGCGTGAGTTGTCGGAACGGCTCAAGATCAGTAAGACGACAGTATCGACCTATTTGCTGCGGGCGCGGGAGGCCGGGCTGTCATGCTGGCCGCTGCCGCCGGGCCATGACGACGCGACGCGCTTCGTTCGACCTTAGCGTACGATTCTGAACAGCTCTTGTTCTGACCCCTATTACTCTGCAGCTCAGCCGTCTGAGATTTGGGATCGTTGGCAGGCTGGCCAGTCGATGAGTTCGATCGGGCGACGATTTGATCGGGAGTCCTCGTCGGTCTTTTCGGTGATCTCGCCGACAGGCGGAATTCGTCCGGCCGCTCGGAAACGGGCAAGCCAAGCGCTCAGTCTTAGTGAGCGGGAGGAGATTTCCAGAGGGCTGAGCACCCTCTGTTCGCTGCGTTCGATTGCTCGCCGGTTGGGTCGCTCGCCATCCACGATCAGTCGTGAAGTCCAGCGCAATGGTGGCCCGGATAGGTATCGGGCCGCACGGTCCGATCAGGCTGCCTGGGGGCGGGCCCTGCGCCCTAAACTCTTGGCGAGCCTGGAGCGTGATCTGATCGGTTTCGTGTGTGGCAGTGCGGCGGGAATCGCGCTTGGTTTTGGCGATCGGGTTTTCCCGCCTCGTGAAACGCTTGCTCGGGCCGGTGCTGCTGGTACACCGCCAGATCGCTCTCTTCGCTTGGGTGCCCCTGATCTCGATGTGGTTCGGCGGGGCGAGGCCGGCAAGGTCGTCTTCATCGCGCTGGCGGCGTTCCAGCCGACC
This sequence comes from Mesorhizobium sp. M0998, assembly GCF_040318885.1. Lineage (NCBI taxonomy): Bacteria > Pseudomonadati > Pseudomonadota > Alphaproteobacteria > Hyphomicrobiales > Phyllobacteriaceae > Mesorhizobium > Mesorhizobium sp. M0998. The sequence continues at coordinate 62,714 of NZ_JAMYND010000016.1, read as the reverse complement.
TTGATCAACACCTGGCAGGGCGTATCCGGCATCCCGCGCAGCTATCGCGAGCTTGCCAACGTGCTGACCTTCGGCTGCTTCGACTTCGCCCGGATCATCGCCATTCCGGGAGCGCTGCCGCAAATCTTCATGGGCCTTCATGCCGCGCTGATCTATGCCTGGACCGCGACGGGGGGCCGAGCTTCTGCTCAACATCGCACCAGGGATCGGCGGGCGCATGAACGAGGGCCAGCAGCTGTTCCACATGGATCTATTGCTGCTGTGCATTCTTCTCCTCGGTGGCGTCGGAGTGGTCTTCAATGTCATCGCCGGCTCCGTGGAGCATCACTTTCTGCGCTGGAGGATTCCATGAGCGGCCCTGTCCCCATTTCTGAACGGGGACGTGGCCAAAGCCACGCTTGAAGATTGCTGACGTCAGCAAGAGATTCAGTGTCGCCGGCCATCAGGTCCAGGCGCTGTCGCATATCCATCTTGCAGTCGACGACGGCGAGTTTGTCAGCATCGTGGGATCCTCTGGTTGCGGCAAGTCCACCTTGCTGCGACTCGTCCTCGGCCTCAACACTGATTGTGACGGCGACATCCGGGTTGATGGACAGAGGGTGGAACGGCCGGGTCTCGACCGCTCGATCGTTTTCCAGGAGCACAGGCTTTTGCCCTGGCTCAATGTCGAGGCCAATGTCGCCGCGGCGCTACGCCAAAGTCGGTTGGGCGCTGGCGAGAGAGGCGAACTCGTTCGCGATCATCTGCATCTCGTCGGCCTCGACCAATTTGCCAAAGCCTATCCCGCCCAATTGTCGGGTGGGCCCAGTGCGCACGTCGCTGCGAAAACGGCCAACAGAAGGTCAGCAAAGTGCGCGGGCATGGACTTGCCGGAAAATCTCGGCTTAGTTAGGCAATGGTTTCCACGATCTCATAGCGCTGGATCAGCGGCCCAATCCCCTCGTTGAGCAGGGTCAGGACGTTCTGGGTCGTCGGTGCGAGAAGTTCAATCCGCTCGATGCGAACCGGACTCCATGAAGGCTCCTCATCCTCATCCGAGGTGACTTCGTCGCGGAGCTCACGGACGACCTGCCGCACCTCCTCCAGTTCTGTAAAGAAGAAACCTGGGATTCCGGTGTCTTTCCAGCGGTCTTCGCTCGGCTCAGCCTCAAGTGAGTAGGTATATAAAATCATGGTTCAGATGATCTGCATCCTCTACAGTACGCCTCCGCCGGATGCTACACTTGCCTACCTTGCCGCCAAAAATCAAATCCCTTTTGCCGCAAACGGTCGATCTTGGATCATCCGAACGCGCCACCGGCTTCGTCTTCTTCGGCAAGGGTGGCGAGGTGGCGACCAAACGGCTGCATGGATGAACGCATCTTCGTGGCTGATTATTGCAATGTACAGCAGGCCAAAACTCGCGCACCGCCTAAAACGCTATTGTTCCACAAGGCGCTGTTGAGCGTTTAAATGTCCGGCGAGACTGAGAAGCAGCCGATCGAGACTTCAAGCCATGGGTTCTCGAACGATGGTTTACGGCAATACAATTTCAAGATGATCCACATCCCTGAGCGCTATGAAAGAGCCTGGACGACAGTCTGGCCTCACACGGAAGACCTCGTCCTGCACGACCCCCATATGGACATCCGCACCCCGACCCACGAACTCACCCGGGCGCATGCCGTGCTGCGGACCCGGCGCCGGATTCTTGCGCAAAAGCCGGACTGGGCGCTGTCGCGCCCCGGCCTTTTGGTCCTGCGCGGGCGCGAAGGGGAGGGCGGCGACAACGCGGCGAGCGCGGCACGGGCCGGCTCCGGTGCTGATGCCGCGACGGCGGCCGCCGGGCCGGACGACGGCTCTGGCGACAACGCCTATGGCGACGACATCGACCAGGCGGATGCGCTGGCGCAAGAAATGGCCGAGATCGACGCCGTGCTGGCCCGCTCCAGCCGGCTGCTGGCGGGCGAAAATTTTGCGCCGCGCGCGGCGGACAGCCCGGAGGTCGACACGGCAGGGCAGGGGGCAAACGCGCGGGAGGCCTTGCCGAACAGTCTCGGGCCGCTCATCCGCGATCTCGACTGGGACGAGGACCAGCGGCTTGCCGACTGGCTCGCCGTCATCGACCGGCTGCGCGGCGAAACCATGCCGGCCGTGCTGGCCGCGGCGATCGCCTGGGAGGCATGGCAAGACATCGAACCGCTGCAGCACCAGCACTGGCTTGGCAATCTGCTAGTGGCCGCGCTGCTCAGGGAACGCGGCAAGGCTAGCTCGCATCTTTTTGCTCTCAACTCGGGGCTGCGTTTGATTGCCCGGGAACGGCGCAACGCCCCGGTCCGGATCACCCGATTGCTGGCTGTCCTCGACGCGTTTGCAGAGGCCGCCGCAGCCGGGCTGAAGGAACTCGACCGGCTGGTGCTGGCCAAAGGTCAGATGGAACGTCGGCTCAGGAAGCGGCGAAAAAACTCGAGCCTGCCAGCGTTGATCGAGCCGGTGCTGACGCGGCCGCTGGTGTCGGCGGGTCTGATCGCGGCCGAGCTGAAAGTCAGCCAACGCGCCGCGCTCGGTCTCGTCGCCGAACTCGGTATCCGCGAGGTGACGGGCCGGGGGCGCTACCGGGCGTGGGGGATTATGTAGGATCGCCCGAACTTGTCTCCGGCAAATCCAAATCATGCAGCATCAAGCCATTGAGCTACACGGCTTTCGCAGGTCGGGATTTTCGTCCCCTGGATTCATCGTCTGTTCTACGGACCCTGCCGGGCGCCGTGCCTGCAATGTCCGTCCTCGCCTAGGGCTGCTTACGCTCACGGGGTTCGATCCGGTTCAAGGCCGTGCCTCCGATTTGCCGTTCCGCCTAAGCTACCACTTTGGCTCCGGCTGATAGGCCATTTGCGAAACCACTTTCGTTGCGTCGCCGCGCCGTTGATACTTCCCGATCAAAGCTGCCTCGTCCTCCTCCGAGACCGAATTGACGCGATAGAGGTTCCACATCTTGTCATTGGTTGGCGAAAGACGATATGTCCTGCCGTTGGCGCGGCAATACCAACGCGGGGATTTCTGCAGCTGCGTCCACTTGCAGTCAGCGCCTGACAGGAGCCGCTGTTCGCGAGCTATTCGGTCTGCTTCACGCAATCTCTGATAGCGTTTCTGCTGCTCCGCCCGAAGGCGCTCCTCTCCCCGTTCTACGCGGTCCCTGAGTAGGCCAATGATGGCTGGAAGCTCGGTCTCGTTAGCCTTTTCCTTCTCGTAAAGCGCGAGACAGCCCTTTTGAAGCTCCTCTTTGGGATATGAGTAGTATTCCTCCTCCTCAAACGCTTTCAGGCGCTGGCCGACGTCTGTCGCCGTAACCCGTGGCCCCGGCATTTCATTGATGAAATCACGCAGAGCCTCGACCGGTATCCAACAGCCCACGGCTGACTTGAGCAGGACCTCGCGTTGCCCATCCCACTTCCTCCAGATCGAGTTGCCCCGGTCAACCCGCCTAACTATCTCCTGCGCCAATCTGATCAACGAATATGGGTCGCGGATGTGGCGCAGGGACGGGCTTTTCACGTAGTCAAAGAGGAGTTCCTTAACGACCGAAATGCGTTCGTCTTCTCTCATTGTATAGTTCCTGCTCGTGTATGATCCTCCATAAAGCCTTCGGCGAAGCGGGCGGGCAGTGCGACCGGCATGACCGTGCAATTGCGGATCGTTTGGTCTTGGCGGTGCTGCGGCCAGCGCTGCAGTGCTCTCTCCCGCATCGGTGTACCCGTTGTCATGAGAGAGGCGGGCGCGAAAGCCAGAACTCCTGACAAATCATAGCCGCGAACATCGTTTTGTTGAGGCCGACTCTTTGCAGTCCGTCCCTCACATCATTATAACGCTTGAACACATCGCGTCAGCCGGCGCGTTAAATACCGGGGTTGATTAATGGCTGGTGAAGAAGCTGCACCATGTCGCCATCGGGGGGCGCCACCGGAGGAGGTGGTAAATCGCGTTGCCGAAATCGTCAGCGGCATCGCCGATGAGCCGCAATACCTTTATCAGCGAGGACTTTCGGCGGACGAGTTTAGATTGGCCCTTCCTGCCGCGATCGAGAAGCTTCGCGGCAGCACGGCCGCCAGCAATGCCGATCGGCGTGACTTTCTGGGTATGATCTTCGATCATATGTTGGCTGTGGGCGCGATAGCCAGTGTGGTTCGCCCAGTCTACGGAAAGGATACGGTTTACCAACTGGCCGTGCCTGACATTGGTAACGTAGCCATCATCCAGAAGGGGTGTCCCGACGGCGCTCACAGCAGCGTTGCATGGTCTGTTCCCTCATGGGCTGTCGAGACCTACCTTTGGTGGTTGTGCCCGAGTCTGGCCTCGGAACCCGGAGAACATGTTTTCAAAGGGGTCAACCGACTCCGCCGTCGCTTTTTCTCGGATGCACCAGATACGCTTGATGGCATCATCTTCCACAATGACCTCTGCGGGTCAGACCTTCGACCGTGCCCGAAGATGGGCCGGGCGGTGGAGATTGGCGGAAACCGCATTCCTCCTCCGTGTATCTGGATCATGCCGGAGCGGGGCCAAGGACCTGCCTTCAACTGGGACGGTCGCCGCCAGCGGCGTTTCCCGGCAGTTCTGCTCTCGGCGTTCAATGTCGATGCAGGCAATGCAAGTGTTTTGACCGGGTACATCGGGTTTCACCAAGGCGTCCGCGGCATCAGGACCACAATCGCCTCCCGGTTTGGTCCGGGACGGTTAACGACCTTCAGGAGCTAGTAATGATGAACCCTGTATTAGACCAGGAACGAGTTCAACACCTTATCGCGCGCCAGAGCTCGTCGAAACGACGCGCGCTGCTGGCCGCCTGGTCGCGGCCAGATCGCGAACTGCCGCTGGTGGACCTGGAGGTGACGTGGGTGCGACTCTCCACTCTGAACCACCGGACTAAGGCTGAGCAGATGCGAGAGATTGAGACGAAGGGGCGCCCAGACCTGTTTTCGGCGGACCCGATGGGGTCGGGAGCACAAGCGGCACAGCTTCGTATCTTGAGATCTCAGCCGGGCTTCGATGATCTCAAGGCTGATCTGAGAGAACGTGGTCAGCAGGAGCCGGCCGTAGCAACTGCGGAGGGCGTTCTTGTAAACGGCAACCGTAGGTCCGCTGCGCTTCGTAGCCTCTATTTAGACGATCAGCATGCGCCTTCTCGATATGTCCGCTGCCTCGTCCTTCCGGCCGATGCGACCATGGATGAACTCGTCGATCTCGAGACTGAGCTGCAGATCGCACGTGACTTCCGCGAGGACTATTCGTGGGTCAATGAAGCGCTCTTGATCGAGGAACTGTTCAACCGCGAAGCCCAGAACTGGGATCGAGTCGCGGCGAGGATGCACAAGGATGTACCCAAGGTTCGGGCACAGTATGAAAAGCTGCAGCAGCTGCATCAGCTGGTGGCACTGTCAGACGGCACTCGCCACCACGCCGACTTTGATGAGAACGAGTCGGCTTTTGAGGAACTCACTAGGCACATCCGAACTAAGCCTAAGGCTGAGGCCAATTCCGTTCGCGGCGCCTACTTCCTTGGCACGCTGACCGGGGTCAACTACCGCGATCTTCGCCACCTTCAGCGGCCGGATGCCGCCGCACTAGTCAGGCAGGAACTGGAATCGGATCCGACAATCGCACCGCTGCTTTGTGCCATCAGGCATGATGTGCCCAACAACGGCGGCGATGTTCTCGATGACGCCCTCGGTGATGCGGCACAGGAAGAGGACCTTTCCGATATCCTCGCCTTCTTCGCGCGCAAGCGCGGCGAAGAGATAGTGACTCTCGCAGATGGCAAGAGCGCTGTCGTATCCGATCTGATTGCTTCCGTAGGGGCTGCCGTCGCCGTCGCGGCACAGGAAGCCGATGAGGATTCTAAGGACGTAAAGGCGCTCGTGGCTCCATTGAGCCGGCTTGCCGCCGCCAAGGAGCAGGTTGGCCGCGCAGCCGCTGCGCTTGAACGGGCGCGTAGCTTTGACGGATGGAATGAAGCCGACTTCCAAACAAAGGTGGCCGCGCTCAAGGCCGAAGTGAGCAAGCTCGAGGCACGCGGATGATCCGTGCCGAGCTCTATCGGCAGGACCGTCCGACGGTCGTCGTCGATCGTTTGGACGACACGAATCCTGGTGCCTGGGCCCGGCTGCAGGAAGCATTTGCTCGCGGCATCCTCACTGGATCGGCACGACAGTCAGTGGTGCACCCGGATGTGTTCATGGCGGAACTCGATGTCCTACGCGACATTCGGGCAGTGTTTGCAGAGCGGGTTGAGTTAGGACCGACCCTCACATCACAGTTGCGATTAATGGCTGATGATCGCCGTGCCCGTTCCGTGGCGATCGAAGCCGGTGAAGCAAGCGAAACCGAGCTTGAGGCCCTCGCGGCCGAGCTTGAGGCCGCCGGGTTCAAAAGAAATTTGAAGCCCTTTCAACGGAGAAATCTCGCCCGCCTCATGCGTCTGCCGCATGCTGCGGACTTTTCGGTTCCTGGAGCGGGTAAGACGACGGTGGCGCTGGCGGCATTTGCTTTGGGTCGCGCTCGAGGAAGTATCGACCGCCTTATGGTCGTTGCGCCAATCGCCGCCTTCGGAGCCTGGGATGAGGATGCAGTCGCTTGCTTCAAAAAGCCACCGCGCGTTGTAATCTTTGGGGGTCCCGAAACAATTATCCCGCAAGACACGGAGATCCTGCTCTCAAATTACAATCGCGTCGCAAGCGACTATGACATCATCAGAGCCTTCGTAGCGAATGGGGCTACCAAGGTTGTGCTCGACGAAGCCCATCGCGTAAAGCGCGGCGCTTCGGGGGTGCACGGTCGTGCTGTGTTGGATTTGGCCTATGCGGCTCATCGCCGAGACGTGCTAACTGGTACGCCGGCCCCCCAAGGCGCGCACGATCTCGTGGCTCTGGTGAAGTTCCTATATCCGGGTCAGGATCGCCAGATTCTTCCTAGGTCTGCTTACATCGAAAGGCTGGGGCGCGATCCGAATGTTCTCGGTGAGACTCACGCAGCGATTACGCGGTACTTCGTTCGAACTCCCAAGAGCGAGCTGGAGCTGCCTCCCACAACGTTCGAGGTTATCCGCAGACAAATGGGTCCCATCCAAAGCGCGATCTATGATGCGCTCGTGGGTCGCTACCGCGCCACATTTTCGCTTCCCGACCGCGGTCGGCACGAGATGCAGCGCCTTGGCCGCATAGTAATGTACCTGCTCGAGGCCGCGACAAATCCCATGCTGTTAACGGCCGGTTCGGATGAGAGTGATGATCCAGGATTCCTTCACCCGCCGCTCGAGTTGTCGAGCAGCGAGCCGCTCGTCAACCTGCTACAAAGCTACAAAAGCTTTGAGACGCCGTGGAAATACCAACAAGTGCTTTCCATTGTAGCGGCAGCAGCCGAACGCGGCGAGAAGGTCCTGATCTGGTCCAATTTCGTGCGCAACCTGAAGGTGTTGGCTCGAATGCTTGCGCAATATCAGCCGGCGATAGTGCATGGAGGAGTTCCCTCCGACGACGGTGCTCCCCCCGGCGACCTAACGCGCGAGAATGAATTTCGGCGGTTCCGACATGATGTCCATTGCGTGGCGCTCCTGGCAAATCCTGCAGCCTGCGGCGAGGGCATCAGCCTCCATCACTGGTGTCACCACGCTGTGTTCTTGGATAGGACGTTCAATGCGGGCCACTTCCTGCAGAGCCAGGATCGCATTCACAGGCTCGGGCTGTCGGCGGATGTAAAAACGCGTTTCACGCTACTCATCAGCTCGAACACCATCGACAATACGGTTGACGGAAGGCTTCACGACAAGGTCAGGGCGCTTTCCCGTTTGATGGATGATCCCGGCCTAGTCCAGATCTCACTACCTTCTCCAGATGAGGGCGAAGGCGGTGCACCTGCGTTCGAGGATGACTGGCAGGCCGTTGCCGCACACGTCGGAACCATAGATGTATGAGTTGCCAAGTCGCGGACGCTGTCATGCTGCCTTCCTGCTGGCCTACAGTGCGCGGCTTAGGCCTTCAGTTGACTTCAACTCTTGGGTGATATCCGCGAGCGGGAAGTCGACCATCATGGCCGCCTCAACTGACGTCCTAGGTACCGCGAGGCTGCTCGTAGATATCAACCTCGCTAGCATAACCGATGTCGTCGCGATCAATCCCGTCCTTGCCGCTTTCGACAGCAAGGCTGATCGACGTTGTCTGTTGGGCATTGCCCGTCTCTTGCTGCAGAGATGCCCTCCGGCGTGGATTGGAGCTGCAATTGTCGACGGGCGTCTGGCCCCAGAATTCATTCCCGATAGTGACCTAGAAGCCCTTTCCTGGCTTGGGCAGGACCTGGAACCGCTGCTCGTCGAGATACATCATCGGCTAACACGTGCGGCCTTTGACGAGCGCAGAAAGATGCTCGGCAATGCTGGCGAACTCGCAATCATGTCGGCCCTTCGTTATGAGAGATACTCACCGGTGCATGTGGCGCTCCTCTCTGATTGGTACGGCTACGACATTGAGAACCGTCGGGCCTCTGCTACCGAGCGCTTGGAGGTGAAGGCGTGCGTAAGAGCCACCGCAGACCGCGTATTCGTGTCGCGCAACGAATTCGACAAAGCAGCAAAGTTCGGGTCCGAATGGCGACTCATTCAGGTGATATTTTCGTCAAGTGTAATGGTGGAACGAACCATCGTAGCCGCTCACGTAGAGGAGGTCCGTGAACTTAGCAGCGGCGCGCTCCAAGCGTTGGCTCCTGATCCATCGCCGACGTTCCAATGGACCGATTCCGCTGAATTTCGCCCGACCCCCGATATGTGGATTCCAAGCGCACTGCGCGTGGATAACACCTTTTCGTCGGAGTGTAGGTAAGATGTGCGCGCCTCGTAGTCGCTTGCGCGTCCAGAGAACTGTAAGACCAGCCATCCGGAAAGACCGCACATTCATAAAAGACCCCGTGCGTTGCCTTGCCGGCGACGGTATGGGCCGTGCTCAGACCGTCACAGATGAATGAAGACCTTTTTTCGCTTTGGGCCAAGGTTTGCCGAAGACTGTCAGGAAAAGGGCATTTGTCGCATTCATTATCGCCATGAGGCAGTTTTCGGCATCCGTCACCGTGAGCTCTACGCCAACTTTCGGATGCATTATTTGATTCCGCGCTGTGATCGCTCCGGAAAGTAAGGGCCACCATGCCTGATTTGTGTCGAATTGTTTGTGCGAAAAACGCCAAAATAGAAAATGCAGCCTTTCATCAATTGAACGGTACTTTGCGCCTCGGATTGTTGGCTCTCCCTTTACGATCTTTATGTCGGTTTCCGTCATGACGGAACGTTCAAAGACATCGAATTGTTTGGTCTCGGCAAAATGATTGAAGACGTAAGCAAGTGTCCCCTCCAAGAACGAGAAAGCCAACGCGAAGCTGACTTCTATCATTGTCTTCTGGTCATCGGGCTCACTGCACTCGAGCGCCTTGAGGTAAAACGCCTTCGCGTATTCAAATCGCCGATTGAGGTCTTTGCCCAGGTCCGGACCGCTCATTCCATCGCCTTCTTCTTTTCTTCGGCATCTAGGAGAGCCTGTTTGGCGTGGTACGCGGCTATTGCAGCACTAATCATTTTGTCGCTAATCCCGCCTCCTTTCTCCGCTTGAAGCCAAAAAAGCTCGACAAATCTCCCACGCTCCTTCGGGTCGGTTCGATAGCCGAGGCCACGGTAGTTCTCCGGATCGGTCTGATGACGTCCTTTCGCCAAGGCTGCCGCTCGAAGCGGATCCGGCTTGCCCGTGTCGGTCAGCCCAAAGTGCCGCTGCAAGCGGATATCGTTGTCCTTAAGGAGGCCGGCGACGTACGGCCAAGCCGAAAGAACCGCGTCGTTCATAGCCTTTTCCGCGAAGTCCGGATTTCCGGTTTTGGTTCCAGGTTTCCTCGCAAAACTCTCGCGCTGCTTATCGACCAGACGCTTAAACTCTTTTCCTGCTCGCAAGAGTTTATCGTCGGTCCAAAGATCGGGATGCTGCTTCTTAACGCTATCCCACTCGGCGACGTTGGCGGTGCCTGACTTCGGGACAACAGGTGTCGTGTCCGATTTCTCAAATTCATTTGCGGCGCTTTGGGCGCCGAGATAGTAGTTGATGATAAAGGACCGAGCTGCCCTAACCGATATCGGACTACCTCTTTTCCGCTTGTCGGTGAAATCTTCTTTTGGGCCAAGTAGGCCGACCTTTTGGCACCACTCCCGCAAGTCCGCTCCGGCAAGAGTTTCGTACATTCGATCTAAGAGATCGCGGGACACCGATATGTTGGTGTTTGATATCACTTGGACGTCAAGACGCTGGTCGGAATCGAGATCAAAATAGACCTTTATTCCATGCTCTTTATTGACGCTCGATAGGTCATAGGCCGTCTGAATTGCGGTGTAACGGTGCTGGCCGCCGATGATTTTCAGCGGCTTCGGGTCCCCGGTGATATATTCGGAAACGATGTTGCTGAATGTCCTGCCAGCATGAGCATCCAGCACCATCTGCTTGTAGGCTGTGTGGTCCTCAACGAGATCCCGATTGGCGCGGTATTCGGGCTGGCCTTCTGGGTCTAGCGCGGTGTCGATTGTTCCAAGCTCGACAAGTGCCTTCGCGGAAACGTGACATTCCGAAAAAATAGCGCCAGTTCGATCGTCTGAAAAAATATGGATTGTAGTTTCTGTTGGCGAAAACTGTTTGACGAACTTTGCTACTGTTTCCTCAAACGCGTCGGGATCTGACGGTTTCGCGCTGCCGTTAAGTTTGATCTCTACCAATCTAATCACCCTCTCTCCGTAAAACTGCGCCACACGTGGCAAGGTGCCGTTGGAGCATCTTCGTGGAACTGCCGCAACGGCCGAATTTAACGACCGCCACGACACTTCCGTTAGAAGGTATTCGCGAATGATGCTGCGAACGGTCATGCCGTCCGTCTCAATGACGGCGAAGACATAGATGTCCGGCTGGACGATGATCCAACCATCCGCCATGTCAATTCCCTCGTACACCCGCTGGAGCAGTCGACGTCCGACTTCGGGCCACGCGGAGCCCAGATCGACGGTCAGGAATTCGGCAAGGCGGCTCTTCGTCAATCACCTCCAAGGGCACAATCAGTATGTCGTCAGGCTTTTCGAACATGGGTTGGCCAAGCTCGTGGAAGGCGTGTCCGCGCGCATTCTTCACAACGACACGTCGGATTCGGTCAAGGTCAGGGAGCCAAACGCGCCGGAGGCTCCTGTCTGCCTCGGCCCTCTCTATCCTTGTTGCCTGGATCTCGCGGCGGAGCTTGGCGTTCACGGCCAAGTGCCTTGCGCGTCGTTTCGAACACCTGGGCGTCGGGATCGGTCGAGCCCGACATGGCTGTCCCCAAGAACGCGGCGAAATACTCCTCGTCGGACGAGAACCCGTTGTTGCACTAAACGAAGGTCTTGACGACGTGAACGTTGGCGGGAAGCGGGCGATCGAGGAGAGCCTTCGACGGAATGTGGTCGTCGTTTGCTGGCTTCGATTCCAGCGCGGCACCGCAATGAAGTCAGGTCCCTTTGTAGCGGTCATCCGAGAAGTCCTTGATCTGCTTCATCCCGGATGCCCTAAGCGCATATGGCGATGCCGACGCCTATCAGGCCGAGGACAACCGACAGGGCACCAAGCCAGAGCGAAAGCGTGGCCACCTCCGCGGCGACCCGCGCTGCCGGATTGCTGGCGTGACGATACCACCTCAGTTGCTCACGACGTGTGGCTTCCCGAATGTTGGCGGACTCAATCTCGCTACCCCTCCGGATGCCGAGCTTTCGGCTCGTGACTTCGTCCATGTAGATCATGGGCGCGTCGTTCCTGCCAGGCAGCCCGCGTCCGACCGCGAAGACATGCTTGCCGTCGTGCTCGATGCGAACGACATTGCCGTTCTCTATCTTCTCCCCGTTCGGGTGCCTGCGGTAGTCACCGGGAATCCTCACCATGTCCGAGAAGATATCGTCCCAATCCGCTTCCTCGACCCTAAGCTTCATCCGCCCCTCCCCATCGCCTGAATTTCTTTTGCCAAATGGGGAACAGACCCCGATGTCTCGACGAGAGTGGCGTCAGTCAGACAGCTTCACCCAATATCGATCCCACACGGGTGTGCCTCATCGCCACATCACTGCGAGTGGCACCCGGAATATAGCCCAACCTGTCAAGCTTTCGCGCCATTCGCGATGATTTTCCATGTGCTTCATACGCAGCTGTTCGAGTGTACACCGCAAGGGCGCGACGGCGATGTCCGTCGAGAACAATCGGTTAGATCATCCTCCGCCTTCTCGACCGCGCGCAGACTGGCACGATATGTCGCCGGTGCCTTTCTTACCTCGGTTTCAAGATCTAACATGTTCGTCACTAATCGTCGGCGGCCTTCTCCAAGGTCAGCCACTCCGGATTTTAAAGCGACCCGCCGCAAGGCTTGCCCAGGAAGTCGACGAGTCGGCGAGCAAGGCCGTCCGCGTCTTTCATCTCGCATTCCCAGATCACTAGGACCCGCCACCCGTCGGCCTCGATCGCTGCGACGCTCGCGGTGTCGCGCTCGACGTTCCTCGCGATCTTCGCCGACCAGTATTCCCGGTTCTCTTTCGGCATACGCGCGCCGCGCTTGCAGCCATGTCCGTGCCAGAAGCACCCATGTACGAAGATGACGGCCTGTCGCCGGGGGAACACCAAGTCGGGCTTCCCGGGCAAGTCCTTGCTGTGCAGCCTGAAGCGATAGCCGAGTGCGTGCGCGAGGCGGCGGACGGCCATCTCCGGTTTTGTGCCGGTTGACCGGACCAAGGACATTTGTCGGCTTCTGGCAGGATCAACGTTCGCAGTCATGGAAAATTCATGGTGAGCATGTTACGGATGAGAACAAACCGTAAACCATTTTCGGCGTGGGGTATGCTAGCATCACGCGCGAATCACGGGGAGATCATGCCGACATTTTATGAGTTTTTCGCCGGCGGAGGGATGGCGCGTGCCGGACTTGGTCCAGAGTGGCAGTGTGCCTTCGCTAACGATTTCGATGTAAAGAAAGGCCTGACGTATCAGGTCAACTGGGGGACCGGCGGCGAGCTGACTGTCGGTGATATTCGGCAAGTCAAGATCGACAAGCTCCCCGGCACTGCCGACTTGGCTTGGGGGTCATTCCCCTGTCAGGATCTGTCGCTTGCCGGAGGCGGCGCGGGATTGAAAGGCGAACGTTCGGGAACCTTCTACCCGTTCTGGACGATCATGAACGGCCTGATCGCAGAGGGCCGCGGTCCGAAGATCATCGCGCTGGAAAACGTTAACGGGACTCTGACTAGCCACGGAGGCGCTGACTTCGTGGCGATCGCCGAGACTTTCGCGGAAGCGGGCTACCGCTGTGGCGCTATGGTCATCGACGCAAAACTTTTCGTCCCGCAGAGTCGCCCAAGGCTCTTCGTCATCGGCGTCCGCGGGGATTTCGAGGTCGACGAGGCCATGCTATCGCCGGAGCCGGTGGCGCCCTTCCATTCCCGCGGCCTTCAAAACGCGGTCGCAAGGATTCCTGCAAAGGCGCGGAAGCGGTGGCTGTGGTGGAATCTTCCTTCTCCGCCTGTCCGCAACACATGCTTCGCCGACCTCGTCGAAGAAAATCCCTCGAGCGTCGAATGGCACACCACGGAACAGACGGCGCGGCTGATCGCCCAGATGTCCCCGGTGAATATCGCGAAGCTTGAGGCCGCGAAGCGGGCCAGGCGCCGCATGGTGGGGACCGTTTACAAGCGGACGAGACCGCAGAATCCTGACGGGAAAGCTGTAAGAGCGGAAGTGCGCTTCGACGAGATCGCGGGCTGCCTGCGCACACCGACGGGAGGGTCGTCCCGGCAGACGATCATGGTCGTGGACGGCACCCGTGTGCGGTCGCGCTTGATCAGCGCGAGGGAGACCGCACGGCTCATGGGACTTCCGGACGACTACAAGCTGCCTCGCGCATACAATGAAGGCTACCACCTTACAGGGGACGGGGTGGCAGTTCCGGTCGTTCGCTTTCTGGCGCAGCACCTGTTCGAGCCGGTCCTCCGAGCGACCGAGGGACAACATGGCGAAACTCCCGAACAGCACAACGGACAGCACGAAAACACCGCCGCTCGAAACGGACGAGCTGCGTAAGGCCATTCGGAAGTTCTTCCGCGAAACGCTCTACGACGACCCCTCGGGCGAGAAGCGTCCCGTCGGCGGCTATCGCTGGGGAGTATACGCGTTCTACGACTACGACGGCGAGCCGATCTACGTCGGCCAGACCAAGGAGAAGGTTTCCGGCCGCGTCGGGCGCCACCTCACGAACCAGCGCACCGACGCTGTGGCGATGTCGGTGTTGGACCCTTTTGAGGTGGCGGAGATACAGGTCTGGCCACTGCCACAGTTCGAGGCCGTGGGGTCGAAGCACCCTGACTTTAAAACGGCGAATGCGCACCTAAACGCGCTCGAGCACCTTGTCTTCACTCGGCTGCGCAACGAGAGCAAGTTCAAGGCGATCTTGAATGAGAAGGACCCGCCGGCGCCGACTGTAGAAATCACCGAGCCGCCTTCCATGCGTGGTTCGATTGTCTCCGACCGGATCCAGGAGTTGCGCGGCCATCCGGACACCCGTTTGGCACGTCGGGCGCTCATCGTGTCCAAGCTGTCGCAGGTCATCTCCGAACGCGAGGTGAAGATGGGCCTTCGACGTGTGCTCGTGACTCAGACTAGGCGCATGAACTGGCTGGCGGAAAGGCGCTTCGAGAAACTCGGCGGCGAGAGCCTAGTCGAGGAAGGAGCCGAGGACGAAGAGGACACAAAGGGAGACTTGGACGGGGACGGCACTGCGATTTCACACTGACGAACTGAGGGCATCGCGTCGAAAGTAGGTTAAACAACAATTATGCCCGACACCCTTGGTCACCGTCGGCGTCGAGTTTTATCTGCTGTCAGGGAAATTGGGCGACATCGACCTTGGCGACGTCGCCGATCGTCAATCTCTCGCCACCCCAGTTGGCGGCGTAGCCCCGCGGCTTTCTTCGGATCGAAATCATTGGCGAATAGGCACGACCACCCGGAGCCCAATCCGGCCCGCGCCATCCTGCCCCGCAAAAAATTCATAGAATGCGCCAATATGCATTGCGTCCCTCTCGCCGGCATTATCGTCAAACAACACTGAAGTGCTTACAAAAACTGTTGGGGCCGGCGCACATCCATGGGCCACGGATAGTCTGCGAACCGAGCCCCAAGCTTGCCACACCCCTGCCGTTGTTCTCAATCTGATCCCTACGTTTCCACGCAAAATTTACAGCCACGGCCGCGCACACTATAACGCCGTAACGACCTCATCCACACAGCTGGATCAACAAGCCTGTTGACGACGTACATGTGTATGGAGTACACATTTGTTTATGATGTAAACAGGAGGGATCATTGGAGCACGAAATTGTAGGGATTAATGAGATTGCGGCGATGGCCGGAGTGTCCAGCCAGGCCGTAACGAACTGGAGGGTGCGGTCTCCGGACTTTCCCCAACCGCTGAGCGAACTGGCGTCGGGTCCCGTCTTTCGCAAATCGCAGATTCGCGCCTGGCTGAAGCGCAACAATCGCAAGCTCGTGGAATTGCAGGAAGGCTCGAACTATTACGGGCGGCTTAAGAGCTTTCGCAACGATGACGAGCCCCTGTCCGCCTGTATCGGGAACGTCGTCGCTAAATTGGAGACCTCGGCGACCACAGACAAAAAACCGGGGATGCTTCTCGGCAAGATTCAATCAGGCAAGACGAGGGCATTTGTCGGCGCTATCGCGAAAGCCTTCGACCAGGGTTTCGACATCGCGATTGTCCTGACCAAAGGCACGAAGACCCTCTCGGCTCAAACCGTTCGCCGCTTGCGCGCCGACTTCGCCGAATTCATCGAAGATGATGAATTCATCGTGCTCGATATTATGAAGCTGCCCGGCAAGCTCACCCGAAGCGAACTTCGGCGAAAAATCGTGGTCGTCGCGAAGAAACAAGCGCGCAACTTGGATAGGCTGATCGAATTCATGGAAACCCATGACGGGTTGCAGAATCGCAAGGTTCTGCTGGTGGACGATGAGGCCGATCTCGCTAGCGTTCGGTTCGTTCGGAAGAATGGCGAGAACGACATCAAGCAAGGGACTATCGCTGATCAAATAGACCGGCTGAGGGACATTTCGGGAGATGTGGCTTTCCTTCAGGTGACGGCGACGCCGTACTCGCTCTACCTTCAGCCCGAAGGCTACGAAGATGCCTCGGATGGCGGCGATTACGTCTTCAAGCCAAAGCGCCCGGCTTTTACCGAGTTGCTGCCGATCCATGACGCGTATGTCGGCGGCGACGACTACTTTGGCACCTTCGATGAATCGGACCCTCGCTCGCGGCTGATCGTCGAAGTGTCAGAGCAGGAGCAGGACGCGCTAAGGAGGATCGACAAGCGGCGCATCAGCAAGGACAATGTTCTTGACACGGCCAATACGGTCGGGTTGCGTCGCGCGATAATTACCTTCGTGCTCGGCGTGATTGTACGGCGCTGGCAACAGCGCAAGGCTGGCGAGCGTCCGAAGAAGTACGCCATGGTCATTCACAACGACATCCAGCGGGCGGCGCACGCCTGGCAGGATCAGGTTATTGATTGGATTTTTGCGGCGATCATAAACGCCGCCGAAAACAACCCTTCGCGCCTGCGGCCGATGTTCGATGAAGCGTTTAGCGACCTCGAAATGTCGGTCACTGCGGACAAAGGCCGCATGCCGCCCCGCGACGAGGCTTTTGAAGACTTGATTGACGCCCTGCAGAGCGACGATGTCGTCGTCGAAAAAGTCAACTCTGACACTGACGTGTTGGCGCTTTTGGATGACAACGCCGAGCTTAAACTGCGAACTCCCTACAACATCTGGGTGGGCGGGAACATCCTCGATCGTGGCATCACGATCCCGAACATGATCGCGTTCTACTATGGGCGGAACCCCAAGACGATGCAGGCGGACACTGTGCTCCAGCATTCCAGAATGTACGGCAACCGTGATCGCCGCGATCTTGCGGCCACGCGTTTTTACACATCGCGAGCGGTTTATGATCGACTCTACACGATCAACGGCTTTGAGAATGCGTTGCGCGAGGCGTTCGAAACAGGCGCCCATGACGCCGGCGTAGTTTTCATTCAGGCGGACGCCACGCGCCGCGTGAAGCCCTGCGCGCCCAATAAATTGTTGCTCAGCGATGTGGTCGCCGTGTCGCCCAGCGATATGCTGTTGCCCACCGACTTCCAAACGAAGGCCGGCTCCACCATGGCAGCGATTCAGGCGAAACTAGAGCGGCTGATCAAATCGGAATGGCGCGACGCTGGCGATTTTGTCGCCGTCGATCGCAGGACCGCGTCGGATATCATTGATGCGATTGAAGAAAGCATGGAGTTCGATAGCGTTGAATTTGAATGGGACGCCATGCGAGGCTTGATCGACTACTACACCGGTATTGACAAAGGCGGTGACGGTACGATCCTCCTGCTCGCGGAAACAGGCAGAAAGCTGTCGCGAGCGGGTTCTGGCGATAAGTCTGGTCGCTCGATCCTTGGCACTGCGCTTCGCCGGAAAGTTCTCGACGAGCCGCGCTCCAAGCCCGCGCTTATCCTGCTCCAGCAGCAGGGCGGCAGAGACCTGGGTTGGAGCCAGCACCGGTTTTGGTGGCCGATCTTCGCCGCTCCGACCGACGCAGAGCCTTGCGTGTTTGCAACGAAGGTTGCAGCCTGAGCACCTGCCAACAGACTTGAATGAACCGACAGCAGGCCAATGACCACGTCCGAGCGGCAGGCGGACGGTCGTACGGCGCAATTGAGCGCGAAGCAGCGGGCGACCGTGGCCTGCGTCGCGCTCACATCTTGAGGGGATGGCGTTGAAAGCCCGTGAGCGTCTCGATTCTCAAATTTGCTGCAATAATGAAACTTCGGATGAGTCGTGTTGCCTGCGGTCTGCAAAGGCGATCCTGTTGAAATAGTTTTTTCTAAATAGGGATATCAGCCGACCGGTCGCATTCTCACGTGCTCGGTAGTATCGAACAAGAATCAACATCGCCTAGCGGTGTGACAGCCGCAACGAAGCGCGCACCGAGGCAACCTGGTGCGTGAGAGACATAGTGCGGCTCTGATATGAAAATGACGGCGTTTCAATACTGCTGAAAGTTTGTATGTTTCGGGATAGGTCTCGTGCGAGTGGGCACGAGAAGGATGGGGGAATTCGTGAATATCGCATCGGGCATCGATGCCGCCGGCAGCGCCGTCGGGCAAATCGCTTACTTCACCACAAAGGAATTCGACAAGTCGCTCAGCAGGGCCTTCCTGGGAGGCGGCCAACTGCACAAAAAGGCGATCAAGGTCAAGGCCATCCTCGGCAGCCTGCGTGACCCAAATCCCTTCGTCGGGATTCCGGTCACCAAGCATGGCGAAAACCGCATCAAAAACGCTGTGAAGTATGACCTCGGTGATGGTTGGCGTCTGATTACCCAGCAGACCGACAAGACATGTCTTTTCCTATTTGTCGGCGATCATGAGGACGCCGACAAATGGCTGGACAGGCAGAAAGGCATGAAGCCCGCCGTCAGGGACCTGAGGACTGTTCTTGTGCCCGGTTCGGGCCAGCAGGTCGTTCACGCAAACGACTTCCGGGCGGACCACCACGACATGCCGGTGGTCGAGCGTCTCGACACAGAGGCGATGGACCACGTACTGGACGGCCTTCCGCGCAGTGTCGCGAGGAAGCTGGAGGCGCTGGACGCCCGTTCGACCACCACCGATCTCGAATCCTTGGTCGCCGAGATTCCCCATGCGCAGAAGGCCGAACTCGTCCACGCTGTTTTCAATCTACTCCTCTCGGGTAATTATGAAGGCGCACAGGCTCATGTCGACCTGAGCATGGGCCGTATCGGGCTCCTTGAGGATGTCGATGAAGCCGAGATGCTCGAGGTGGCCGACGGTGAGGACATCCGTCGCCTACGCATTGGGTCGCCGGAATACGAGGCCTGGCTCGCATCATTTGAGAAGCGGTCAAGCTGGTACGAATGGTTCCTGTACCTTCATCCCGAGCAGGAAAAGGTAGTGAAGGCCGATTACTCTGGTGTTTCCCAACTCTCAGGGGTTTCAGGATCAGGCAAGACTTGCGTCGCCGTTCGCCGTGCGCTCCGCTTGGCGGAAGCACCGGATTCGAGAGTGTTGCTTCTCACGCTGAACCGCAGCCTCGCCGGTCTTCTTGGTCAGCTCGTTGACGCTGCTTGCACCAACGACACCGTCCGAGGCCGCATCGAGGTCACGTCGTTTTTTGAGCTCGCCCAGCGTCTCCTGAATCAGTTCGAGCCGCACAATGATCGTCATTATGTAGATGTGACTTGGAAGTCCGGCGAGCACGTCGACCTGGTCTTTCGGGAATATTACCGCCAGTGGCTGAATAACGATTCTGCAAAGGTGCTGCTCCCCTTGCAAAAATCGATGACTGCCCGAGGCGTCAGTGGTGAAGCCTATCTTTGTGAGGAATTTGACTGGATACGCAGTGCCGTCACGCCGGATTCCCGCTCGTCATACCTCAGTCTGGAACGCAAGGGACGCAAGTTCCCAATCGCAGCGGATCGCCGGTCGGACATATTGAGGGGTTTGGACGGCTGGGAGCAGAAGATGCGCGATGTGGGCGTCGTCGACTATTTAGGACTCACCTCAGCTCTAGCGAGGCATCTCAAGGATATCCAACCGCTGTATACAAATATCCTTGTCGACGAGGCGCAGGATTTTGGGACCACCGAGATACGGGTTATTCGCAGGCTCGTCGAACCCGGATCCAACGACATTTTTCTCTGCGGCGACATTGCCCAGACAATCCTTCCGAAACATCGCTCCCTGCCCGAAGCAGGCGTCTCAAGCGTGACGCGCGAGCGAATTCAGAAAAACTATAGGAACAGCCGGGAGATCCTGAAGGCCGCCTATGAAGTCCTGAGCAATAATCTAAATGACGAAATGTTCGACAGCGACGATCTAGAAATTCTCGACCCCCAGTTCGCAAATTTTAGCGGTTCCGTTCCGATGGCACTTGCCGCGGGTACGCTGGAAGAAGAAATTGCCTACGCGCGAGCCTATGCGGCCACTGCCCTGCAGAACGATGCTAAAACCGTTTGCGTCGCCTTTGCTGGCTTTTCGGGCCGGGACGTAAAGGGCTTCGCGGAGAAGTGCGGTGTCACCGCCCTCGACGGTGCGTATGATCCCAGTTCTGATCGCCTCGTTTTTTGCGACCTAGAACAGACGAAAGGGTACGAATTCGACACGCTGATCATTCTCAATTGCAGAAATGGCGTTCTACCGCCGCACGATGCTCCGGAAGAAGAGGCATATCGCGCATCCTGCAAGCTTTACGTTGCAATGACGCGCGCCAAGCGCGAACTAATCCTGTCATTCAACGGGGAGGCCAGTCCCTGGGTTGCGGAGGTGACAGACACGATCGGAACAGCCCTCTGGAGCGAATTCGAAATCTTGGATCCGGCGCTTCTTCAGGGCATCCCTGAACTCCTTCCTGAAATTGAGCCGGACAGGGAAATTGATGATGTCGGGAAGCTAACAGGCCTCCAGTTCCTGTATACTGCCCATGGGCTGAGCTCGTCGCTGGAAGCGCAGGACAAACTGATCGAGTTAGTCGACGGCCGCGGCCTGCGGGCGGCAGGTAGCTTGCGCCGCCGCAAATGGCAAAATATGCGTTCGTTGATCACCGATCTCGTTGAAAGTCGGCGTCATGACTTGCAATTCGGCCCGAACGTGGCAGCGGAATTGCGACGACTGACGCGAATCCTTTCCTAAGACCGACGACTGCGGCGGCCTGCACACATATCCGCAATACGACGAGTGTCGCGCTCTGCGTCCACCATACCCGTCTTTAACGTTTGGGCTCTGGCGGCAGCCATTCTGGAAAGTGCCTGATCACGCTGCGCGATGACTGCCGAGTCCTTTGTGAATCCGTCTTCTTGCGGGCTGGGCTAGCCGCTGACGAAATCCAAAACATCGAGTCGGGTCTGAGGTACAACAAGGGGCTATCGGGATCGGATCGCGAGATCGCTGTCCCTACCGCTTTGTGACTGATAGTCGAAGCATTGAACCCTGCGCTTCCGACCAGATGGATGGAATGTTGGATGGTGCTGCCGACATCGTTGATTCCCTCCCTGAGAGGATACGGCCTCAAGGTCACTTTTGCCTATTTTCCCTCCGCTTGCCTTCGTCTTCGAAAGACAGCGTCAGCGTTTCGTGCAACTTGCCGAGTGTGCCGTCCTTGCGAAAACGAATCCCCTGGATGACAAACGTGACATGCCCGTCGCTGGCGTAGAGTGAAGGTCCGGTCACCGAAAGCCGTAACAGCCGGCCACGGCTCTGCGACGTGACGATGTCTCCCAGCCCGATTTCGAGGATTGATCGGGCTAGGGCGGATCGCTCGGCCTCAAGCTCCCTTTCCCACCGTTCCAGCTCATCCTCAAGGTGCCGCCAGGCCTCCCGCGCGGCCTGGAACGGTCTCTTGTCTCCAAACAATATCCGGTCCGCCAATGCCAGCATCTCGCCGGGCACGTCCCGCTCCATCGAGTAGGCGGCATGGCTCATCATCTCATGAACCCGCTCGGCTTCCAGAAGTGCAAGAAGGCGCTCGCGATAGGGTTCAACCTTTGCAGTGGATACCACCGGAGAAAGAGTTGCTTCCCGTACTGGCATGAAATCGATCGGCATGACCGCACGTAGATTGATCCGACCGGTCGTGAACCGTTCCGGCGGATCTTACTCGCGCCATGCCTTGCAGCTCCATTCGACCCAGATCTCGCTTGCGGATACGCAGAGCCAGCTGACCAGGAACATCTGCGAACCCGGTGCATAGAGATGATGCGCCGACCAGGCATGATCGGCCGCCGTCAGCGGCATCACCACATGCTGGAGCTTGTGGTCCCGCACCATTCCGGTAAGGGCCACTATCCGACCCTGCAGGTGCGCGGTCAGGCGGATGAAAATGACTGGCCCGCTCGCAACGTAGGTGTGTCGGCGGCCCTCGGTTTCGAATACCAGCAATTGCGGTCGTGCGAGCGGTAGCAGCCGGTCTACAAGGCTGGCCACGCTGCTGCGGACTGAAGAACCCCAGCGTGTGGCGATCTTCCCCTCTCCGACCCAGTCCTGGCAACGATCCTGGATGGCGACCAGGAGTTGTGCCGCAAGGTCTGGATCAATATCCGGCAGCCTGCTTCCCCGAGGTTGTGCCGCATCGACATCGACGCCGCGGCTGGCGAGGTCGGTCAAGGCAGCTTCATAGAATTCCCGCTGAAGCTTCGAAAGCGAGCCTGCTGCCTTTGCGCGCAGTGCGTCCCGTCGCTTCGCTTCGAGCTCCTCGCGGAAGGCCGCCAACGGCGGACGGCGCGGTGTCTGCCCGGCCTCTACGCGGGCCCAATAGCCGCGTGGAGGCTTTGGCACCTGCAGGCGCGCGCACAGTTTCCCGATCGCCACATCTGACAGGCCAAGATCCCTGGCGATCTCGAGGGTCGGTTTCTCCCAAACCAGCGCAAACAATTCCTCTCGGGAGAGTTCTCGTCGTGCCATGCTCCCTCCATCCGGCAACGGCGCGCGCTAGCCGGCAGCGCGCATGTCTGCAACGAGCTAATCGGCTGTCGCGCGACGTTTCAAGAAAAGATCGAGTTGTCAGATTGCAAGACTCATCTGAACCTCTTCCGAGACCAGTTCAGCCTCAAGCGAGGAGATCGTCACGCCAAGCAGCCGAATTCCCTTCTCGACCGGGAAAACAGGGTCGAGGAGGCCAAATGCCATATTCTGTAGCTCAGCTTGGCTGCGGATGATCTGGTGACTGGTTCGACGCCGCGTAATCTGGCGGAAGTCGGCATACTTGACCTTAAGCGTCACCGTGCGCCCATGGATTTCGTTGTTTTCGCAATACCGCCAGACCTTTTCTATGAGCGGACGCAGCCCTTCGTGCGCCTCCGCGATCATGAACAGATCCCGCGCAAACGTATCCTCCGCTCCTACGGACTTGCGGACGCGATCAGCGTGCACCGGTCGCTCGTCGATGCCACGCGATATCCAGTAATAATATGGTCCGGCCTTGCCGAAATGTTCCTGCAGGAACGGCATTGTCTGCGCCCGCAGATCGGCGCCGGTATGGATTCTGAGCCGTTCCATCTTCGAATTGGTGGCAGGACCGATGCCGTGGAATTTCTTCACCGGGAGCACTTCGACGAAGCTCGGCCCCATCTTCGGCGTGATAACGAATAGCCCATCAGGCTTGCCCTGATCGGAGGCCATCTTGGCGAGGAACTTGTTGTAGCTGACACCGGCTGAGGCGGTAAGGCCGGTCTTCGCCTCGATCTTCGCCCGGATCGCCTCGGCGATCTCGGTTGCCGTGGCGAACCCGTGCATGTTTTCGGTCACGTCGAGATAGGCCTCGTCCAGCGAAAGCGGTTCGATCAGCGGCGTGTGCTCGGCGAAGATCTCCCGGATTTGCTGCGAGACCGCCTTGTAGACGTCGAACCGGGGTTTGACGAAAATCAGATCAGGGCATTTGCGCCTCGCCGTCACGGAGGGCATCGCCGAGTGAACGCCGAACTTGCGAGCCTCATAGCTCGCAGCTGCGACCACGCCACGTTCGAGGGGGTGCCCGACGGCGACCGGTTTGCCCCGCAGCTCCGGGTTGTCGCGCTGCTCTACCGAAGCGTAGAACGCGTCCATATCCACATGGATGATCTTGCGCTGCAGCGCAGGCCTCTCAGCCCCGGCAGCTTCGCTTGTGACTGCGTCTTCCATGACTCGTCTGCCTCGATTGCCGGCTCACCTCCATATGCCTCTCATCCGCGCGCCGACGTCGCCCTTGACCTGCCGTACCTCTGAGCGGCCGGTCTGACAGGGCACAGCGATCGGCCGACGACGTTTGCCTTAGGTGCGGCGGGCTTCTTTTGCTTACGCCATCCGAAGGAGTCCGATAGTTACGTCGGGGGAAGCCGCTCCAGATTGCCAATCGTCTTCCTGTTGAGCTGCATGCCGGTCTATTCGGAATCTGGCCGGGATGCTTCTATTGCCAGCACATCCAGGGCCTCAATCTCCTGCATCACCTTTCCGGCGATACCCTGCAAGTCGCCGTACATCCCGACCGTCGATTCGATCACGCCCTGGATCTGAGCCTCCCGCTTGGCCCACAGGCGTGTTGTGGCCTTGCGTTCCTTGGCCAGGTCCTCCTGCATATCAGAGAATTTTTCGACGATCGCCTCGACGCGGTGCCGGAACCGGGGACCGGTCAGATATCCATAGACCTGCTCCATCTTGGTAGCTTGACCGTCCTGGGCGAGGCGGGAGTTCGCCAGCTCGATGGGATTGCCGGAGCATAATGGCGATCGGCATCGCGCATTTGGGATGAGCGACATAGACCCCGTCCAGAAGATCGAAGGTTTCCACACCGGAAGGCAGAGCTTCCGAGATCATCAGCGCGATATCCGCTTTGGCGGCCCGTTGATCCGCCCTGAGCTTCCCCAGCCAACCCTGGCTCCAGTTCTTGGTGCGTTTCGATTCCCACAAAATGGCGCCGCACGGCTGGCCAGCCGGTCCGACCACGCGGTGCAGGACATCGCCGCCGAACTCACCCTTGGCAACCGGTTCAATGATGTCCATCGGGAACCGGCTGGCAATCAGGGATTCCAGCTCGAGCTCCAGAACTTCACCCTGCAGCTGCTGAGAACCCTGTTCCGCACGGCGCTTCAGCTCCTCAATCTGACGCTGCATGCCGGCGATCTGTTCTTCTTTTTCCGCAACCTTCATCTTGAGGCCGTCTTCGGCTTCGGACCTCGCCTTGACACGAACGGCGTCCAATCCCTCCTGGATCTTCCTTTCGATCGTCAGCGCCATCTCCCGCTTCTCGTCGTCAAGCGCACGCTGCTTTTTCAGGAATTCTGCCTGTTGCTGCTGGGCCTCGGTGAGCTTTTCGTCGCGCGCCTTCAACGTCGCCTCGAGCTCGGCAAGCTTCTTGTCTTTGTCCTCCAGGTCTACAGAAAGCAGCAATTTTGCCTTGCGAGCCTCCTCGACCGCGATTCCGGCACGCTCAAGCATAACTTTCTCGGCCACCTGGCTGTCGATGTCCTCTTTGGCGGCAGCGATCGCCGCCTGCTGGCACCTAAGCTCCTCCTCTCTGGCCGTCATCGACGCGTTGCTCTGCGCCAGGCGCGTTTCGTATTCTTCGCGCGTGGCGGCAATCAAAGGGGCCGCGAGCGACTCATTGAGCTTGATTTCCGTCTTGCAGCTTGGGCAGCTGATTGTCGGTTCATTGAGAATCCTGTCCCCCTGCAGCATGGCATTAGTGGGCTGGACGGTCATCTGCGCGCTGCCTCCCTGAGGAATCTGTTGAAGGACACGCCAGACTATATCGCGCCAGGCGTTTTCGGGAAAGAACAAAGAGTGAACTGAGGGGTTATCCCCTGCCGCAAAGCTAGGGGAGGCGCTTCTTACAATTGTTTCCGAAACGTCGAAAACGCGAGCAATGCCGAATTCCGTCTTTTTCGCCTGGACGTAGCTTAAAGCTCGCGGGACTGATTCTTTTATGCACTGGCAGTTCTGCCAGCCATTTCAGCTGCCCGTTTCTGTTCGAAACTTTCCGCGCTGATTGAAACCGTTATGTCGTCGAATTCACGCCTTTGACCCAACGAAGACCTTCGCTATTTTCCTCGCCGAACGGCTGCTACGCGCCGCAAGACCATCTACGGCCCCAAAGCCGTGCTCCGAAAGCGGCCGGTAGTAAATTTGGAGCAGCAAGGACCCTAGAGGCTCTCCAACGCGGGGAACACACTGGCGTAAGTGAATTTACAGCGGCGGACTTCTCGACTGGGCGCTTGCGTATTCCGCCTCGGATACTCGCTGTCCCAGGAAGCAGCACTGAGACGAATTGGCACGGCGGGCCACAAACTCGACGACCCCGATCTGCAGTCGCAAAAACCCTATGGACTAGTTAGACCATACATGCGTATAACTAGTCCACACGCAGGTTGGCAGATTTTCGAGGTATATGAGCAAAGATGGACTTGCCTACAAAATTATCAGAAAATATCGTCCAGCTTGCGCGGCTTGGCTTGCAGGGTCGGCCGCAAGACATACAAGCCTATATTCGCCAGTCCATCCGCCGCTTTCGACAGCACGATCCCAAGCTCGCGAGCGCGCTGTCGGAACTCCTTGCATTGGCACCGACGTCGCTGTCTCCGTTGCGGGACGTGGGCGGGGCGATCGTTCCAGTCGACGCGGATTCGCGGCTGGCACTGGCGAAGAGCGAATATCCAGTCGTGCTGACCGGCGCCCCGATCCTAAACGCCGATCTCGCGCTGCGTCTTGAGCAGGTGATCGAGGAAAGAAGCCATCTCTCCGCGTTGGAGCACCAGGGATTGGGTCCGACGCGTTCGCTTCTCTTCGTCGGACCGCCGGGCGTTGGCAAGACGATGAGCGCGAGGTGGGTGGCAATGCGTCTGGACCGGCCGCTGATCACGCTCGATCTCGCGGCCGTCATGAGCAGCTACCTTGGCAAAACCGGATCTAACATTCGTTCGGTCTTGGACTATGCCAAGAGCGTACCGTCCGTTCTGCTGCTCGATGAATTTGATTCAATCGCCAAGAAGCGGGACGACGAGGGCGACGTCGGCGAACTGAAGCGCCTTGTGACAGTGCTGCTCCAAGAAGTCGATGACTGGCCGGCAACGAGTCTGCTGATCGCGGCGACCAATCATCGCGAGTTGCTCGATCCGGCGGTATGGCGGCGCTTCGACGACGTTCTTGAATTCGATCCGCCTTCTGCCGGGGAACGGGCCGCCGTGCTGCACAGTCTTTTCGGCGAAGATATCGGGCTACTTGAACCTTGGATGCCTTTGCTGGTCAATCTCTGGGACGGCCAATCGTTCAGCGACCTGACCAGGATGGTCCAGTGGATTCGTCGGCGGGCTACCATCACCAACGCGAACGTGCTTGACGTCCTGCTCGACCGCGTCAGTCATGACCTGCGAGCCGGCTCGGCCCAGGACAGGAAGCGGGCGGCCAGCCTGCTTGCCGAGGCCGATTACAGCGATCGTAGGATCAGCGAACTGGTCGGGATTTCTCGCGACACGATCCGCAAGAGCCGAGTGAAGGATTCCGACCCGAAGAGGACTGTGAACAATGGCTAGTCCACGATATCTGATAGGGCAGGGGGAGAAGCTGTCCGAAGAGATTGCTCGTCCGCCGCGCGGCATGGGCGACAAAGCCCATCCCTATTCCTTTGCCGAGGCGCGCCGCCGCCTCGCACCGCAGTGGAAGAAGACTGGGGCAGCGATCGAGGCCTTACCCTCACTAGCGCTGCCTTGGGGCCAGGCTGCGCTGGAGGTAACGCTTCACCCGAGCTACCTCGCCAAATCCTATTATCCGGCAAACCTGATCCGGGATCTCGGTCTCTGGCACTTAGGCAGTCGGGCGGTTCATATAGTTCCGAACAAGGTGGTGGCCGCCCGGGCGGAGGAGAGCGGCAAGGCGCAACCCGCACCGGTCCTGTTTCTTGCGGGATCCGCCGCTGCGCTCGTCGAATTCAGCGAAGCGGCAGAATCGTGGTCGCCTGGCGACGAACGGGTCGAAGATGATTTCCGTCGGATCGAAAGCGTCACTACGCCTGGAAAAAGTCGCCTGAAGAGCCTCACCGACCGCTTCGCCAAGCGTGACGCCATCCCGCTGGAGGTGGTGCTCCACAATCCCGATCATGACAGCAACAGCGACGTCGTCGGTGCCTTTGCCGAGTTTATGCGGTCGCTCGACATCTGGTATGACCTGGATCGACGGCGCCAAGTCGGAGGCCTTGCGTTCCTGCCGATCATCGCGCCGCGCGAGCAACTGGACGACGTGCTCGATTTCGCGTTCTTGCGCGTCTTGCGGGAGGCACCGCGGATCGTCCCTTTCGATCCAGTCACCCGCTCGATCGGTAGCGAGTTTCCCATTACTCTCAGCGGTGAGGATGCGGTTGCACCCGACCTGTCAGTCGCCATTTTCGATGGTGGGCTCCCCGATGGGCATGGACTCGAAAAATGGGTGACATTGCACGACGCGCCGGGCGTGGGCGCGCCAACTGCCGCTGGGCAACGCCATGGTCTCGCGGTGACATCAGCCTTCCTGTTCGGACCGATCGAGCAGGGCGCGGCCCTCGCCCAGCCCTATGCAAATGTAGATCACTGGCGGGTGTTCGGCGAAAGCGACGGTGATTTCGAGGCGTTCGATCTGCTCGATCGCATCGAGGACGTACTAACTTCACGCCGCTATGATTTCATCAACATCAGCTTAGGCCCAAGCTACGCCATCGACGATGACGACGTGAGCCCGTGGACGGCAAGGCTCGACCAACTACTCGCAACCGGCGAGACTGTCGCAACCATTGCCTGCGGCAACAACGGCGAAGACGATCGCGCCGGTGGCCTGCATCGGATCCAACCGCCGTCCGACGGAGTGAATATGCTTGGCGTCGGCGCGAGCGACGGGTTTGGAGCGGGCTGGAAGCGCGCGGACTACAGCGCATGCGGCCCGGGACGCAGTCCAGGCTATGTGAAGCCGGATTTCGTGACGTTCGGCGGGTCGCATGGCGCGCCGTTTTTAGCGCTGAGCACGGTTAGCCCCCACAAGGCGGCCGGTACCATGGGCACGAGCTTCGCAGCACCGGTCGCGATGCGATCTGGGGCGGGCGTGCGCGCGCAATTTGCCGAGGCGCTTTGGGCGCCGGCGGTCAAGGCGCTGTTGGTGCATCACGCCGCGGGCGACGAGTCGCTTAGAACTGAGATCGGCTGGGGCTTGGTTTCGCACCGCCTGGGCGACCTCGTCCTGTGTGACGATTATGAGGCGCATATCGTCTATCAGCGACAGATGCCCACGACCGGCGCGGTGCGGCTCTATCTGCCAATCCCCGACGGATTGATTGGCAATGTCGAGATCAAGGCCACTTTCAGCTTTTACTGTGAAGTCGATCCCGAGGATGCGATCAATTATACGCGGGGTGGTCTCGACATCCAGTTTCGACCTGACACCACCCGGATCCCGCCGCCTTATTACAGCGGAAGCAAGCTAATCACGCCGACCGTGCCAGCGTCAGATTCCTTCTTTTCCGCCAAGAACTTCTATGCGACCGAGCATATGCAGCGCGATGATGCGCAGAAATGGGAAACGACTCTAACCCGCGCGAAGACGAAGCGCGCGTCGTCTCTTGCCCAGCCAGCATTCGACGTGAGCTATATCACCCGCGAACATGGCCATAGCGGCCGGCGCCCAACGAATATGAAGTTCGCGCTGGCACTCACGATCCGAAACCGATCCGCCCGGGATCTCTACGACCGCGTCATCGTCAGTTCGGGGAATCGCCTCCAGCCCATGAGGCCCCGCGCCGGCGTTCAGGTGCCGGTCCGACTGCCAAAATAGGATTGACGCCGGCAAACCGCGCAGGAGGGTTCGTCGCAAGTCATTTACTCGGAAGCGTAAGCTGCCAACTGCAGCGACGCCTCTTTTGCGAACTACTGTTATCGCGGCGCCGCATCTCGAAAGCGGACGGGCGGGATTCGGCACCAGACCTGACGCCCATTGTCTAGCCCTGAATGTCGGCATTTGGCGCAGCACTTGGCGCATGGTGCTGTTTCGGAACCGGGTGGACCTTGGGCAGGATCGCAGGTGTGGAACTCGAACATTCCGCTCAGGGCAGGCGCGCGGCCGCGAACTTGGGTAGGTGCTCGTTGCACAATATCCTGATCGCCCAGAGTGCCACGTTGTGGCCATGCCTAGCAAAGGCGGAAAGATGTCGGCCTCCACGCGTTGGCCAGACTGTAACTGCCCCCTCTGGCGTGCTCGGAGGTTAGGGCAAGTGGAACGATGTGCCCATCGCGGTGTTAAATGGCGAAAAGAGGGAGGCAGTACGGTGGCTGATCTCAAAGAGACGGCATTGGTCGCGCGGCTGGCGGCGCGGCACGGGTTGTCAAGGGACGCGGTAGAAACCGTGCTGCGTGCCCTGCGCTCGGGCGGCGGTTCCATGGCGCAGTTCAGCCATGCCGAATTCGGCGGCATGTCGCAGTGGTCATCAGGCATGACAATGGTCGGCGACATGTTCAACGATGCGCTGAGGGCGAAGCTGAACGCGGTGGCCACGGATCTAGTAGCTTATCTGCGGGAGAATCCTGAGGTTGCCCGTAGTGAGCCTGCCGAAGTGAGCTATAGATCGCAGCAGCAGGTATCTGAAAGTTGGCCGGGCGGACTCGGCACACCCTCATCGACCGGATCGCAGAACCATTTGCGCTACGCGATCTATCCCGACACACGGCGACTGGTCATCGAGGATGCCGGGCAGCGTACGATCTACGACACCGGCAATCACGTTATTTCGGGGATCGCCCAGGCGCAAAGTACGGATGCGACACTGACATTCCGCAGCCAGAACGGCCTTGTGCGGCTCTCGGAGCTGAAGAAGGTCGATGCTTAAGGTGTGCCCCTATTAATGCGTCGCGGTGATGCTCGTGCCCCGCGCCATTCACAGCAGCGCAAGGCGTCTAAAGACGTCCTTCTTCGCCCTTTTGCGTTTCGGCCGCCACTCCGTCTGCGGCACGCTCCAGGGCGACCATTTTCTTGACCAGGGCCAGCAGATCGCGCTTGGTGCCGTGCGGCAGAGACACGACCTGTTGGGCGAGCTCCATGGTGTCGCGCGCTTCCTCCGGCGTGCGGCCCCATAGATGCGGGGCAGCGCTGAACAGCATTTCCATCGGCATGAATCCGAGGATTTCGCACAGGTGGATCATCCTGGTTACGTGCATTTTTGAGAATGCGCGCTCATAGCGGCCGTAAACTTGCATCGAAAGGCCAAGCAAGGGCGCGAGTTCGGCGCGCGTCAGATCCTTGTCGTCGCGCGCCTTGCGGATGAAGGCGGCAATTCTTTCGTCGATTTCGCCGAGGGTCTTGATGCCTTCGAACCCCGGGCGGCGGAAAACAGGCTTGTCGATCTCGGGATCTTTCGTCTCAACCAATTCCATTTTGTTTTTATAGGCGTCCATATCCTTAGGCACGTCCTCTCCCTTCTTGCTTTTTTCCAGTCGCGGATAGGGCGACGACCTCAGTCAAACATTTGAAAACGGAATTGACCCAAGCACGCCCCAGCACTCTCTTGCACAGCGATTTTCCAGAAGCGGGGAGTGAGGACAGCGCTTTCCGCTACTCGCAATAAACAACCATCAGGGCCGTGTTGCGCTCGCCTTGCATGGTTCTTTCTGGCGGAAGCCTGCATTCATAACGCCCTTGAGCTGGCGCGGGGATAGCCACAGCCCACTGAGAGAAAATCAGCGCGCCCTGGCTGCAACCATTCGCCAAGTACCCGGTTCGCCCTCGAACACAGCTTCGACAAGTTTTTCCTCATCGACCCACCCCAGATGCGCCAGGAGTTCGCACACGATAGAATCTTTGCCAAGACTAATACATCGCTTCACGGTAACCGTCGATCCAGTCCCGTGCACTGAGATATCCCAATTGGATAAGCGAAACAGCTCGCCTTTGGCGGTTTCGTCGGATGGCCGGATGGTCGCATCGACAGCGGATTCCATAAGCCCGTTCAAGGAGGAAGCGGCTTTTGAGCCTTCACCAAAGTCGAAGCCGTCGCGACCGACGAACGGTGCGGCGTAGATGCCAATAAGGATACCGATCGTCAACCCGAGCAGGAAGCTTCGACCGCTCAGGGATCAATAGCCGTTGTCTCGGAGAAACTGGTCGATGGCTGCCTTTATGATCACCGTCATCTTGATGTCGTTGTCGAAGGCGGCCTTCTGCAGTCGCATCTTCGTGTCGTAGTCCAGCGGGCAATTGACATAGTGCTTGGCTTCTCGCGTGTGCGCTCGTTTCAGGTCGCGGAGACGATAGCGTCCCTCCTCCTGAGCCAGAGCACGTTCGATCGACTTGCTCTTGCGCTCTTCACCGCTTGGGTTCGGCAGACCGCGCCGCGGCCGTTCTCTTGTCGCATCCGCTTCTGAAACCGGCGCCGCTGTTGGTTTCCGCGCAGTCATTCCAGCCTCTGCCTCTTCCGACACAGAAGCTGGTTTCATTGTGGCATTGGATGTGGCCGGCTTCGGCCGCCGCGGTGCGATCGGAAAGTCAGAGACGGACAGTTTGCCTGGTTTAGACATTTCCCACCTTTTCCCGGTTTGCCGCGAGATGGCGATCCAGCTCGGTCACAAACGCCGCGACCTCCGCGCGACCCTTCATGACCGGGTCGGTCAGCTCGAGCATCTGCAAGGTGCCGAGGCCGTTACGGATTTCGCGGTAGCAATTTCTTTCGGTGAGCTCGGTATCCATCAACGTCGATTCATAGCCATTGTCGCGAAGATTGGCGATGAACGGACGGATCAGCCTGTAAGCCTCGAGAACGCGGCCCGGAAGGGCGATGCGCGTCACCACGTTGACGTGGGGAATAGTGCGCCCCTCCCTGTCGCCAATATCCGCCGTGATGGTGGCGGCTTCGCCGGCCGCCTTAATTTCATCCTGGTTCGGCTGAATTGGCGTCAGCACCAGGTCGGAGTTGCGGATGATCGTATCGCGGATAACGCTGTCGACGCCCGGTGAGTCCATCAGGATTACGTCATAGACGCCGTCTTGGTCGGCAAGCACGGTTTCAATGCTTCGCTGGGTTGCCGCGCTGTGCAGCTCGATGTTGGCCGGAAGATTGTCCTTGGCCTCACAACGCTTCCACCATTCGGCGAGGTTCTGGCGCGGATCGGCGTCGATCAGAAGAACCTTCTTTCCCTGAATAGCGTACTCGCCGGCAACGAGGATAATGGCCGTCGTCTTGCCGGCGCCGCCTTTTCCGCTGATCGCGCAAATCCTTCGAGACATGGTCTGATCCTCTTTTGACGCCCCCAAAGCCGAACGCGGCAGGCCGTCGCCACGCTCATGCCTCCTCTTGGGCAACAGCATTTCCAAACGAAGTGAATGCTTGCGTTCGCATGGCGTTTTTACACGATGCGATTAAGCCTCACTACCCTAGCGTGTGATACTTCAATCACATCTTACTTTCACATCGTAACGTCATGGCATGTGAACACATCGTGTGAACAAGTCGTGTGAAACTAGAATGGTGCGCGCGCTGGCGTTGAGCAAACCCTGGAGCCCTCGCCAGACGACGCAATTTCCCCCGTTTGGCCAAAGAGGCTGCGTCGGCGCCGCCGCTGGCCTTCCCGCTCCTTTTGTGGTGAACCCCGGAGCCGCGCGAAGGCCGTCTGTGACGCTCGCACGCAGCCAGCCAGGGCGAAGAGCGGAGCGTCCCTTGCGGGCGAGTACGAGGGGCAAACAAAGGCCGACAAAGCGGTCCTGGAGGTGAACCCTGGAGAGCGTTTTATCGTTTGATGGGCAGGGGCGAAGGCCCTGCTCATGGTCGCGATAAAGTCGAGCGAAGTGTGGGCCGCTCGAAAAGTTGGTTTTATTAAGTGTGAATTTCACGTTTATTGATGGTGGCAGGATACGGAAAAATGTGCGACATTTTTCCCGACGATCGAGGAACAAGCCCTCGATGCTTGCCGCAAGCGCCAGTGAGAGGGGGCCCAAGGCCAATGGACGACGCGAAATTCGAGGTCCGGCTCGAGCCGGACCGGAAGGATCGAATGGTGCATGCCCGCGTCAGCGCGGACGAATATGCGGCGATCGAAAAGGCCGCCAAGGCGGCCGACATGACGGTTTCCGGATTCTTCCGGTCGCTGATCATCGAGGGAGCGGGCGCTCGGCCATTCCTTACCGAGGAAGACCGCCTCGTGATCGCATTGCTTCTGGAGGATATGCGCGCGATCGGCGTGAACCTCAATCAGGTCGCGCGGGCGCTCAACAGCGGCAAAGGCGTTCATCCGAGCGACATCGATATCAATCTGGGAAATGTGCAGCGCGTCCAAGCGGCCGTTATGACGGAGTTACGATCGCTGGCGAAGCGTGCCGGCCACAAGCGGCGAGGGGAGGGGTAAGGCGTGGAAATCTTCTTCGGCGCCTTCACGAGCGAATGGGAGCAGCGCCGCGCGGCGTTGCTGCATGAGCTATCGCTTGGGCCAAAACGCCGGTCGTCGGCCGAGGACGAAATGAAGCGTCGACTGAAAGCGATGGCCGAGCTAGGCGGCGGCGGTGGTGCTGGTGGCGGCGGTGGTAGCCGGCCGAAAATGCAGCGGGCGGCCGCCAGGCCGATCTTCGCGGCCGAGACGCGGGCAGCAGCGGTTTCCCGTCCAATAGAAGCGCGGCTAGCGGCGGTGGCCCAGGGCAGCCAGCCCGCGGTTGTCAAAATGGCATCCTATGGCGGCGGCGCGAGGGTAGGGGCGATGCTGAATTATGTGTCGCGCGGCGGCGAGCTCGCCGTCGAGAACGAAAATGGCGAGCGCATCAGTAGCCGCGAGGATCTGGCGCGGTTGCGGGGAGACTGGAACCATCTCTTTCAGAACCGCGCGGAGAGCCGCGATATCGGCAGCTTCACCGTAGAGATTGCGACTGCGGCGGTTTCGTCAGACGATGCGATGCACGAGCTGGTCAGGAACAGTTTGACGAGCGCATTCGGCGATCGACGCTACGCTTATGCGGTCACGCGCCAGGCCGACGGCGCGCTGACGGTTCAAGGGGCGGTCGTGCTCAGAAGCGGGCAGGGCGAGCGGCTGACTGGCGACGACAAGGCTGCCAGCATCATTCAAGCGCGATATGGCGCCAGTGCAGCCGCGCAAGGCGCAGCACGGTTCTCGTTCCAAGGCTACGGCAACGGTGTCGAGTATGGCGCCAGCATGTTGCGAAGCCTGGTTGAACGTCATGACGGCGACGTTCGCGACGACCGCGGCCAAATCGTTGGTGACGAAAAACAAGCTGGCGATCTGGTGCAAAAAGAATGGCGCGGTGATCTACACAGCCGCAAAGGCCGCGACGTGATGCATCTGATCATGTCGGCCCGGGCCGGCACGAATGTCGAGGCGTTTGAAAACGCTGCACGCGAGTTCCTTGCCGAGCAGTTCGCCGGTCATCGCTACGTGTTTGCCATGCATGATCCGGCCAATGATCCGAAGGAAGAAGGCGATGGAGGCAAGCGGCCACATGTCCATGCGCACGCGATCATCACCATGCGATCGGAATCGGGTGATCGGATCGAGACGACCCCTCAGGTGTTTCGGGAGTGGCGGGCCACAATGGCGGAGAAGGCCCGGGCGCAGGGAATAGCGATGGAGATGACCGATCGTCGCGAGTTCGCCAGCCCGCCCGCCTTTACCCGCAATCAGGTGAGGCCGGTGAGCAGGGAAGGGCGGACCGAGCACGTCGGGACCAGTGAGGCGGCACAGGGACGGTATGACGCCAAGCGGGGCGGCCGGCGCAGTCTGGCGAAGGCCGAAAGAAGCCGGGAGTATGCCATAAAGGCAACGCAGAGTTGGCAGAAAATTGCGCTCGCCAGCGGTGATCGGCGTGTTGTCGCCTATGCAGAACAGCAGCGGGATCACTTGACAGCAAGCCTTTCGGCGGGTCAGGCGGGAGCGAGCGTAAATGTCGTCCATGCAGATTTCGGATCAAAATTCCGCGCCAATCTGGTAACCTTGCAGAAAGTCGTTTTGGAGGGCCAGGAAATGCGCGAGACAACACGAGCAGAGTTTGAAGCCTACGAAAAGAAGGTCGAGACGGCCTTGTTCCGGCTGGAGCGGAGCGTCGGGCCGGACGAGCGAGACGACTTTGATGAAGTCGCGTCTGTCGCCCGCGAGCATGTGAACGGCAGGCGCGAGCTCATGGAGCTTTACGAGATGAAGGGCCAGGCGCAGGCGGAGCAGGGAACTGAGACCGAGCGAGACAAAGGCCGGGAGCGTCGAGACGATGCGAATGAACAGTGGGATGCGGCAGCCGCCAAACACGGTAAGGCGGTTGTCGAGGCGGCAAATGACGTTCTTGTGGACATAGAAACCAGTCGCGAGGGTTCGGATAGAATTGAGGCCGGTGAGCTTTCCAACGATCCAAGGGTATTCCGAGCTGATATTGAGCGCGGACTGGCTCGCGCGGCGGAGCTTGCCGTTCAGGGCAACACCTATATGCGCGAGGTAGCCGAGAAGGATCCGGAGCTCAAGCGCGCCATCGAGGCGGCAGAGCAGACCCAAGAGCGGCCGGCAGAAGAGCAGGGCAAAACCCCTGCAAATGTCGATGCCGTGACCGAACAGCAGCGAGATCCTCGCCCCGAGGAGGCCGAGCGCCGGCCGGACGAACCGGCCGAGCAGGCTCACGAACTGGCGTCGACCGTAGATGCTACAAATCGACTGCGGGATAAGTTAAACAGAGACAAGGAGGCCGCACAACGCGGCGGTGAAACGACGCGGACCGATCTGGCGCAACAGCATATTCCTCGCCTCGAGGAGTTGGAGCGCGAGGAACTAGAAAGAAGGGAACGCGACCGCGACGACCGGGACCGTTAGAGGACCATGTTTAATCGACAGGATTACGTTTACCAGAGCAGCGACCCGAAGGGTGACGAGGGGTTTGGCAAGGTATTTGCTATCGTCATCTGTTTCGTTTTCTTCCTAGGTGCCCTGCAGGTTGCTTATGAAACGGTGTCTGGCTGGTACCAAAGCTTCATGCAGTGGGGCGGCGAAATGCTGGCTTTTTTGACCGGCTTTTGGCCGTTCTGATAGTTGCGGCCCCTGGCGCTCAAGTCTTATGCAAGGATAAGAAAATGGCAGACGAACCGAACCGGAATCCGACTGCTGACGAAATAGCCGGTATGCAGTGGTGGAATTCACTCACCGAGGCTGAGCGCGCGGACTGGCTGGCCCGGGCGGATTCGGCAGTGCCCGCCGAGGCTTGGGCAGCATATAAACGTCAAGGACGGCTCGATCTACAACCTGCTGCAGGGATCCACTGACCGCAATGAAAATCCGCGGCAAATCACCCTGCTAATAGCGCCAACCTTGCTTGAATTCGTCAATGAACCATCGCTCGACGTCGTCCCGCACCGAAGTACTGCTGCGGAATTTCAAGTGGCCCGGCGACTTCTGCTCAAGCCAAGAAAAGAAATCGGAAAATCTTGGATTCTCTGGCTGATGAGGAAGCCCACGCTCTTCAGCCCATTTTGTGCAAAAGTAGCGAACACCCTGTTCTGCTTCATCCTTGGTCATGAGGGATGATGACAAGGTGATCACCCAAAGGCAAGTGTTCTGCTCCGACACAAAAGCAAGGCACCGACGACGCCGGTCCGTCCGAATGGCACGTATGACAGCCATCCGCGTCGCCACGTCCCGCCGATCAATCTGTGACGGCAATTGAGAGCGACAACCCGCCGAGCTTTACAGCCAAAAGGAAAGTCGGCGGCCCATCTTTCAATGAGCATTGCCTGAACCCGCCGACCTGCGGATTGCCAGTGGCCCCGCGATTCGCAGCTTTGCCGGAACGAAGGCGTGCCGTCTAGCAATGTAGGCGTGTACAGTTCCAGGTGCGGAAGTTTTCAAGACTCTGCCTTAAACCGCAGCGGCCGGCCGATGATCCCGAGTATTCCGTTTTGTGGACCTGCTTCTTGCGCTATCCGACTTTCCGCCATACGAAAGCGGAATAGCAATAGGAGTTGATGAATGACCGAAGTGAACAATCGCCAGAACGCGGAATTGATGGAATTGACTGCGGATATTGTCGCGGCGTTTGTCCAAAATAACGCAGTACCCGTAGCAGGCCTGCCCGATCTTATTTCTTCGGTGAATTCCGCTCTTGTTAGCCTAGTCACGCCAGCTGTAGTTGAGCAGCCAACACAGACCCCGGCGGTCAATCCCAAAAAATCTGTGTTTCCCGACCATATCATTTCCTTGGAAGATGGGCGCAAGTTCAAGTCGA
Organism: Mesorhizobium sp. M0998; assembly: GCF_040318885.1. Taxonomy (NCBI): domain Bacteria; kingdom Pseudomonadati; phylum Pseudomonadota; class Alphaproteobacteria; order Hyphomicrobiales; family Phyllobacteriaceae; genus Mesorhizobium; species Mesorhizobium sp. M0998. The sequence continues at coordinate 24,862 of NZ_JAMYND010000016.1, read as the reverse complement.
TGAAACGGCACTTGGGCTTGCTTGGCATGACGCCTGACGAGTATCGAGCCAAGTGGGGGTTGGCGCGGGACTACCCTATGGTGGCACCAAGCTACGCTGCACAACGGTCAGAGCTGGCGAAGTCTATCGGACTTGGTCGCAAGGCGAGCGCAAAAATGCCCACCAAGAAGGCGCCAGCCAAGAAGGCACCAGCCAGGCGGGTGAAGGCCTAAGAAGACCCTGCCTCAGGCAAGCGGGCTCGATGCGATGACGCGTCAATCTATTGCCGTAGAGCTTGAAAGCGCGGCCGATCGCATCGGGGACATGTCACGTGCGGATCTGCAGATTATATTGCGTCGAGCTGCATTGATGCTCAGAAACGTGACAGGCGTGCCGCTGGAACCGGCAACCGAGGATGCGCTCAACTCGATTGCCGCCGAGATGAAAATTGGCCGCGCGGACCTCATTCAGATCGTGCTTCGGGAGTGGCTGGAAACGAACGCCTATCTGCCGGTGCGGATGATCGATGAGGAAAGCGAGACGGACGGGAGCGCCTGAGTGGCTTCCGCGATCACACCATAGGTCCCAGGGACCCGATCGAAGGTCGGTTTCCAGTCTCGGTTGCGCTCCCGCTGCTGGCCTTCGTAATCAGGAATGACGGTGAAGAAGGCGGGCCGGCGGTCGCGGCCGGCGGTCTAGCATGATGCGCAGCCGAAGAGCCCGACCAGATCCCAATGCATTGAGCCGTGATCCGGGCCGAGCGTGTCTATCAACGCCCTGATGTCGAGCTTGGTGGATTTGCAGCACATCGGGTGCCCGCAATTGACATACATGGTTTCGCGGGCGGCCAGGGTGTCGGCGAGGGTCTTTTTCACCCTCGGAACCGCTCTGTGTACCATGTGATCTTGCCGTCGACTTTCATCGGCTTGTGGATCATCAGGCGCTTTGGCAGGTGCTCCGGATGCACCTCCATCAGGGTGATTTTCACCTGCGGTTTGCAGCGACTGCAGTCGAATTTCAGGGTCAGGGGATCGACGCCACCGCCGTACACCATCATCAAATCGGCAGATCTGCAGTAGCGGACATTGCCGCAGCTGCATTCCGCCTTCACGAGCATATTGTGCCGGGTCGCCTTGCCCAGCGTGTCGATCGGATCGTGCGCCATGCACTAGAAAGAGGAACATATTCCTGTTTCGTCAAGAGCTATTGACTCTGGTGTTCTCATTTTGTTCACTGCGGGCAAAATGGAGACACTCCCATGAAACCTCTCGTCGCCGACCCGACTAAGCACGCGGACATTATTGCTACCGTGACGCGTGAACGGCCCGTCATCCACAGGACCGTCAGCAAGATGGCCAAGCAAATGCGCGGCCTCTCCGATGTCGGCCAGAAACAAGCCATCGCCGAACTGACGGCTGTGTGGATCCTGGCCGTCTATCCGGAAGACCTCGATCTGGCGTTGTCACTTTCGGACGCGATGCGCCACCAGACTGACATTTACCTGAGAGAAAGCAAGAAGGCTGACGTACGCCACTAGAGGCAAGACATGTGCAATCTCTACAACATCACCACGTCGCAAGAGGCCATTCGGCAGTTCACAGGTGCCCTGCGCGACATTCTGGGCAACCTGGAACCGTCGATAGACATCTACCCCAACCAATTCGGACCCGTAGTCCGCAACGCATCCGACGGCCAACGCGAGTTGGCGAACCTCCGTTGGGGAATGCCCACACCAGTAGAACGAGTTCGAGGCAATTCGGACCCAGGCACCACAAACATACGAAACCCGCAATACGGCCACTGGCAGCAATATGTCGGCGTTGAGAATCGCTGCGTTGTGCCTGTCACCAGCTTTGCCGAGCCGTCCCCTACTCCCGGTGACAAAGACCCTGAGACTGGCATTCAACGCAACTATTGGTTTGCGCGGAACGAGGACCGTCCGCTGTTCTTTTTCGCTGGCCTGTGGACGCCGTGGCACGGGGTCCGCAAGGTCAAGGATGGCCCAGGCGACTTCGAGCTTTACGGCTTCATGACGACAGCGCCCAACGCGTTGATCAAGCCGATCCATGAGAAAGCCATGCCGGTGATCCTGACCACGCAGGAAGAGATTGAGACCTGGCTGACCGCGGCGTGGCCGGAAGCGAAGAAACTGCAGCGCACTGCGCCCCACGATGCCCTTGTGATCGTCGAGAAGCCGGCAACCCAGATCAAAATGCCGCAACGGGCACCGACGCAGGGCTCATTGTTCTAAGCAGCGGGAGTTTTAGCCATGGATCACATCATCACGCTGGACAGCCGCCAGGAGGCGGCATTGCAGGCAGTCGCCGACAAGTTCGTGGCTTTGCACAGAGGCGATACGATGAAGGCCCTGAAGGAAATGATCGTGCTGAATGGCCGTCTTCAGGATCAGCTCGACGCGCTGAACGCGCCGCCCCTCGGCAAGCGATACGGATGAGCGACGAGCCGGCCAGACTTGCGGAAGGCATGACGGCCGTCCCGCGCGAGCGTGCGCGCATCGAAAACCATGTTTGCGAGTTCACCGGATGCGCCATGCGTGCTCCGTTTGGCTTTGCCAAGCCAAGGCAAGAACCGCACTGGTTCTGTTTCGGGCACCGAGAGCACGGCGACCGCTATTTGCAGGGGGCAAGATGATCAGTCCGCCGAAAAGACAGGAAGAATATCAGGACCGCGACATTGATTGCCAGGAGGCCATGGAGCCCGGCTTTCAGGCGATCGTCGATTGCATGCTTGAGGTCGGCTGGACGCGCGGCGAAATCCTGCGATCGTTGAAGCGGCTCATTGCCGCCGACAACATGACCCTGAAAGAGAATGCCAGGACGGAAGCGCAGCTCGCGATCGCGCGCGCCATGATACGCGCGGGCAAGCCGCTCTAGGCTTTGCTAACGCCTGCCTCGTCGACCTCCGCTTCCATTTGATCGCTGATCGGCTTGGCCTTGCCGGCCCCGGCCATTGGCTCGCCATCAAAGCCCTGCAGCCACGCGTCGGCAAATTCCTCCCAAACGGCTGGGACATCGCGTTCGTTGCCATCCCTGCGGGCCTGTGCGCCATACATCCATGCGTAGGTGATGCGCTCCTGGTCTTTCTTAGCCACGGCCATTGTCGTCTTCCTCCCGGAAATCCTGCAGCGAAGCGTGCCGCAAATCTTCCTCCCCGCGCAAGTGCTTCACGCGCCCGATGATGCCCGGCTTAACCCATTGGGTCGCCGGCCGCTTCATGCCGTTCGGCGGCGGCCCGGCGTATTCCTGGACGCGTTTCCACAGCCGGTCTCGGATGGCGCTGCGCGCGTTGATGAAGGCCGAGCCGACGTATTTCCCTGTCGCGCGATCCGCCATCAGAGCGAACGCCGGCTTGCCCGCTTCGCGCTCAACTCCGAGCAACTCGTATTCGTCGATCGAATAGCATTTTGCCTTCAGCCAGTTGGTCGACGGACCGCTGCGGTATTTGCTGTCGCGGCGCTTCGATACCATGCCCTCAAGGCCGGCCTTGTCCAGCAGATGGAAGATGGCCTTGGCTTCGCCTGGCAGCGCTGCACTGAACTGGATGCGCCCGCCGGGCTCAATCATGCCAGCGAGGATCTCGCGACGCTCCTCCAGCGCCATGTCGCGCAGATCGTGGCCGTTGAGGTGCAGCAGATCGAAGGCGACGAAGTAGAGGTCATGCTGTCGTCGCGTGATTGCTCGCCGAAGCGCGGCGAAATCCGGGAGGCCGGCATCGTTGGTGACGATCGTTTCACCATCGACGATCGCCGTCTCGACATCGAGCGCTTTCGCAGCTTCGACCAGGTCACGATATTTTTCAGACCAGTCGAGGCCCCGCCTGGTGTAGATGCGAACATCAGGGCCGTTGATGACGATCTGCGAGCGGTAGCCGTCGAGCTTGACCTCGTGAATCCAGTCATCCCCCTCGGGAGGCTTCGCAACCCAGGGTCGGCAACATCGGTGGAATGAACGCCAGCCGGCCGGTGCCGGCACTCATTTGTTTAGGCACGGGATCGAGTCTAGGCCCGGACAATCTGGCGGCTAGGGGAACGGAACATGATCATTCTATTAAATTAGCAAGCAATGATGTATGAGAGAGCCTATATTCACCTCAGCCGGTAAAACTACCCCCGTAAGCCGGTTAGGCTCGGCGCCAGTCCCCCCTCGATGAGACGCCGGGCCGCTGTTCTGAAACCGAACGGCGGCAAAGAGTCCTCCGGATAGAATGGCGGTCCGGCTATGACTGCTCTCGACCGAGACCCCATGCAATCGAGAGCAGACGCAATGGACGGCTGGATTGAGCCCGAAGCGCTCATACTTGACCGCATCTTGCTGATCGGCTTCCGATACAGTACGGACTTCCAAGGGGTGTGAAATGGAAGTTGATGTCTGGGATCGGGCCTTCTATGACGATGGAGAGTGGGTTTCCTGGTCCGACGTGGAAGAACAGCTCCGATACCAGGAATGGCGAGCAAAGTATCCTGATGCGATAAGATCTTTGATTCCGTATTTTCAGGATCTCTTGTCGCTGGCAGAAAGCTACCACGTTGAGACAGGTCGTCATCTAAATGTGTACGGAGACATTGGGGAGCTCTTCGGCGCTGTCACCTACGGAATAAAGCTGAACAAGAACTATGCGCAGGGTGCTGATGGTAGGCTTGGCAACGATCATGTTGAGATCAAGACCATCACCCCGTTCAAGTCCAAGGACGAGGTTGTCGTGAAGGTATCAGGTAACTTCAGCAAGCTGCTCGTCGTGAAGATCAACGCGGATTTTGAAGTATCATCCCGGATGGTCGATCGCTCGAAGCTTCCCAAAACGGCGAAGCCTTTCCTCAGGATAAGGTGGGCGGATCTGCACGTGGCCAAATGACGGCTTGGTCCGCATTGCAGGCGTTCCACGTGCCAGCCGTGGGTGACTGGTCACCACCTTTCCGCGACATGACATTCCCTCCGCCGCTGGCATTGTACTTATCTTCTGAGCGAGTTCCCTCATGAATTCGCATAAAGACCCGCAATTCGCGGCTCTTTATGCTGGGGCTTCCATGGCCTCCAGGCCGAGTTCGACGGGGTCGGGGACCGTCGTTGCGAAAATGTCGAGATAGTTTCGCCGTTTCGTGGGCGATGCCTGGACGAGCTTTTCGACTTTCTGAGAAACTGTTTCCTTGAGGCGTTCAGCGCTAGGTTTCAGGCCTTCTTCGGCAACCTTAATCCTGGCGTCGATCGCCGCTACCTCCGGTTTCTCCTCCGCTTCGTTTCCAGATCCGCCACTCGATGCCTTAGCGTGTTTCGGTTTCGGCAGGCTAACTTTGCGATTCACGGTGCGAGCTGCGGACTCCTTTGTTGCCGGCGCCGGTTTCACGGCCGCAGCGATAGTTGGCATCGCCTCAGCGCCATTAACTGGTGATGACATTCTCTTTTCGAAACCAGCCATCCCGGTAGTCGGGGCACCGGCATCTTCGGCGGGCTGGCCTGCCCGGTTATAATCGTCGGTCAAAGCCGGAACCGGCTGTACCGGGAGATATTCGATCGGTGGCACATCCGGCATGTGAGTCTGCGAAAAGGCTTCAGCGGACTTGAATGGCTGTGTCTCGAAAAATCGCAGCTTGTCGCCGAAGATCGGGCGCTGGCCTTCAACAAGCAGTACCATCTTTCTCTCCGGCATCTGCCGGATTTCCTGCGGCATCATCAGGTCACGCTCGCGAATCTGTTCGACCTTCGTGCGCCTTGGCAGGCCGAAGAGCTCGATCGTGCGGGATTCCGACTGGTAGCGGATGGTCCGCTTGCCGAGCGCACGGGATGCATAGTCGGCGGTCGCCTGATCATTCGCGCCTAGAATGAGCTGATAACCACAATTGCCGAGCAGCGAATGCCGGGAGGTCTCGCCGTAGATCTCGTCGAGATTCTTCAAGTCCTGGATGATGATGGCGAGCTTGATGTTATACCCTGCCACATAGGGCAACTTGGTCATGATCTCGTCCATCTTCTTCAACTGCCGAAATTCGTCGAGCAGGAAGTAGACCGGCAGTGAGTTCGGATCGTGCTCAAGGGTAAGAATGTCCATTGTCTGTTGCACGAACAGCGTCAGGAGCGGCTTGAGCAGCGTGATATCCGTGATGTTGGGCGCGAGGTAGACGGAGATCGGCCGACGCTTCATCGCACGGAGATCCATGTCGGTGACGTTCGTCGCGGCGACGACACGCTCGTTCTTGAACGGCCGCATAGCCTTCTGAATATCGAGCAAGGCCGAAGCGGCGGCGCGCTCGGAAAGCGCCAGATACGCGTTGAAGCTTTCTAATGTGAATTTGGACAGGTACGGCTCTTTTGCCTTGATGAATTTCATCAACGCCTGCAGGTCGACGCCGCTGTTGAAGAACGAGTTGACCTCCCCGAGATTGCGCCGGCCGTTATAAAACGGGCTTTCCAGCACATAGCTGATAGCGCCCGCCATGACCTGTTGAGCGGTCGCCTGCCACACCGAGTTTTCGGATTCCGTGTTTTCGGGAACGAGAATACTCGCAGTGTTCTGGATATCGGTCGTGCGATTTCCGCGTTCCTGGCGAATGAAGTCGAGAGGGTTGTAGCGGTTCGTCCGCTCCGCGCCTGGCGCGAAAAGGAAGACCTGGCTGCCGCTGCGTCGGCGATAGCCGGCCGTCGCCTTGAAAATCTCTCCCTTGAGGTCGGTAACAATCATCGACCCTTCATGCATCAGAGCATTGGGGATGACATAGCCGGCGCCTTTGCCCGATCTTGTCGGCCCGATGATCAGATGGTGACGATCATCCTTGGTGCGCAGGATTTTGCGGCCGACGCGACCGAAGACATGGCCGGCTTTGCGAAACCACTTGCCGCGGCGGAGAGAAGCGATGTCCTGAAAGGCCGCGTCACCGAGTGGGCTGCCTTGTGGCCGAAGGCCGAGCAATGCAGCTAGGCCGCCGGCAAGGAGGGCAGGGACGAGCGCCCCGATTGCGACCATCTGCAATGTGGTGTTGCTCTTGTAGAGCCAGAATTGTTGCAATGGGGCGAATGGATTGGTGGTGATCGTCGCTTCGAGAATGCGGCCGTCACGGAAAAAAATCTGGAGGCCAATGCCATAGCCGAGAATCCAGACTGCAAAGACGATTCCGGTGCAGAAGAGCAGGTAAAAGGCCTTATAGCCCTGGCTCATGATTCATCCCGGGCAAAGAAGATTTCCGACACGCCGCGCTTGCCGCCGTCGCGGCGGAGCTGGATGACGATCGGGATGACCATCTGAATGTAGGACATCAGATCGGCCTTGGAATAACCTGACGACATGCCAGCCTGTTGCATCATCATGGCAAGTTGCTCGTAGGCACCCATCGGCGTGTCGGCATGGACAGTAGACATGCTGCCGGGGTGGCCGGTGTTGATCGCGCGGAGGAACGAGAAAGCTTCGGCGCCGCGGATTTCGCCGACAAACAGGCGGTCGGGGCGCATGCGAAGCGATGCTTCGAGCAGGCTTTGAATCGTCACGTCAGCAGTGCCCTGATCGCCCTTTGAGGCGACGAGGTGCACCTTGTTGGCCTGGGGCGGTAACAGTTCGCGTGTGTCTTCAAGCGTCAGAATGCGCTCATTGGCATCGATGCTTTTCAAGCATGCGTTGAGAAACGTCGTTTTGCCGGAGGAAGTGCCGCCGCTGATCAGGATCGACACGCGTTTCGTGATGGCCGTATGGATGAAGTCATAGATACGGCCGGCGCGCAGATGGGCAATCAAGTCGCGATCGATGTCGCTTAGGCCGCCGACAGCGACCGATACTTTGTCGAGCGAACCGCTGTCGCGATACTCCTCGAGCGTGAAGTTGTTGACCACCTGCTTGCGGATCGAGATTGAGCCGCCTTCCGGAGCGGCCGGCGGCAGGACGACCTGAATGCGTTCGCCTGTCGGCAGCGCGGCGCTGAGGATGGGCTTGGAGCGGCTGATAAACTGACTTGTCGCGCCGGCGACGCGCTCACCGATGTTCTGGATTTCGGCGGCAGTCAGCTTATGAATCTCGTGGTGCTCCATATGGTTGGAGCCGAGACGTTCGACATAGACGTGGCCCGGCTTGTTGATCGAAATTTCGACGACGCGCGGGTCTTCCAGGAATGGTTTCAGCGGAGCCAGCGCGCGATCGAGAAAATGATAAGGGTTCGGGGCTCTACCTACGGCGACGTTCACGTTGGATTTCCTTCATCGCTTCGGTGACGGGATCGTCGTACATGGCGCTGAAATCGAGATCCTGTCGGACATAAACAAAGATGCGCTCGCCTTGACCCACGCTGATGGTCGGGGGGATGCGGAGATTTTCGCTCAAAGCCTGGTTGGCCATGTCGCTGAAGGTTTGAGCGATTGTATCGCGCGCCAGTTCCTCGCCACGTTTGGCATCGTCGTTGTTCTGCCCGTACGCTTGGTCGCTTCCGAAGCCGGTCAGGTAGCTGTCGCCGGCGCCGACGATGGAAAGGACGATGGCCGACCCGAACCGTTCGCGCCATTTGTTGTCGACATGGCCGGTGAGACCGGAACGGCCGAGACTGTCACTTCCGATCGAGTTCAGCCGGACACTCACGCCATCATCACGGATAAGCCGCGTCCAGATGACGAAGATGCGTTTTTGTCCCCTGGTCACGTCGGACTGATACTCACCGATCAGCCGCGTTCCCGTCGGAATGAGGATGCGGCGGCCATCGAACGAATAAACATCCTGAGACGTGATCGCCCGAATCTGCCCCGGTAAGTCGCTGTTGATTGCCGTTTCGAGGATGCCGGGAACGAGAGTGCCTTCCGGGATCAAGGCATCAATGCGCTTGAGTTGGGTGGCTTTCGCACCACGGTCGGCCAGGCTCGATGCAGCAGCAAGGAACTTGCTATTGCGATCTTCGCCAGCGACCGTAGGGCCGTTGCCATTGATGCCGCCAAGCCCGCCGGCGCCGTCCTCAGCCTTGGCCTGGTCGAGCGAGATCAGCCCTGATCTGTAGCGTTGCGGAAATTCTTCCGGTGGCGGTTCGTTCGCGGGGGGGGGCGCCATGGCCGGCTCGGCAACCGGAGGAGGCGGCGGTGGAACGTTGAATCCCGTCGTATCGACCTTCGGTTCAACCGGTTCGGGCGGTGGCGGAATATTGATGATCGCCGGGTCAGGTTGCGGCTCCGGCTTATCCTGCTCGCGCACGAATGACGGGGGACGGAACGTCGTGGTCCGAAACTCCTCGTCGCCCTGGGTGATGTCATGAGAGGTTTCCTTGGCGGGCGAGAGGACGAAATAGGCGGCGACAACGCCACCGATTAGCAGCGCAGCACCGCCGAGCAGCTGATTGCGTTTGGCATTCTTGTTGGCAATGGCCGTATCGTCGCCGGCAAGCATGGCCTCTAGTTCTGGAGATTGCTTCATCAGTTACCGCTCCTCCAGCGCTTCTTAGCGTGGCGATCGGGAGCCGGGCCGAGGATGTCGGGGTCTGGGGTCCCGAAGTCGGGCTTTCGAAGGTTGAAAATGCACGTCCACCGATCGCCGTCGCGCAGCGTGTATTGAGTGGCGACGCCATCGACGATGAGATATTCGCCCTCCTTGCGGAAATTGCGCAGCGTCTCGGAAAAATCCGATTGAACGGCAAAGATCGCCGGCACGCGGCCGTTGAATTTGAAGAAGGTCTTCTTGCCGTCATCGAAGACCATCGACGGTTTCAGGGCCGCGTCGCCCGAGAACGAGTAGTCAATGTTGACGTTGGCCTTGTCGATGTTCGAAACGTTGGGGTTTGCCGCCCTATATTCCGCCTCCTTGCGCAAGGCGGCGTTCAGATCCTTCTCCGGATAGACAAAGCGCACGCCGAAGACCTTGTGGCCTGCCTCTGGCGCATAGTCGTGCAGCTCGATGAAATAGATTCGTTTCGTCGTCACCACGTTCATATTGGTGGTGACGTTCTTGGCGACCGGTTTGACGAACAGGATGTTGCCCTTCTCGGAAGGCGCAACCTGCCAGCTTTCCGTGTCGCCGAGCGAGATCGTTTCGAATTTCTCGTCTTCGTCGAAAATGATCATAGTCGAAATGCCATACGTGGCATTGACCGTGACCACGTTGTTCGGCTGATACACGGCGCTGGTAACGCGCCCGTCGAGGTTGCCCGGACGAGGCGTTTGCGCGCCATGGGCGTGAGTCTGGATGGCGACGGAAAGCGCCGCCGAAAACAGCAGGCGTTTTATCATCCCTTGTCCCCCGGCGTAACCGTTTCCTGGTCGCGGCGGTAGTTGTAGACCTGGAATCCAAGGGGGTTTTCAAACCGCCATTCATTCGTTTCCGGCGTCTCCGTATACCGGTAGCGCACAACCGAAATGTAGTGCCGGACGATCGACTCCGTGTCAGACTTTTCCGTTGTCGAGAACCTGACCAGCGCCGTGCTGGCATTCGAGAACGTCACGGACTTGACGTCGACCAGCACGCGCTTGTTTTTGCCGTAGACTTTGGTCGGATTGTTCGGGTTGGCTGCGCTGTACTGCTCTGCCAACTCGCGTGCCGCATCCCCGGTCGACAGCAGAGCGGCGATGCCGAAGGTTTCTTCGATGGCGAACGGATCATACCCCTCGCGGTGGCGGATATAGCGGACCACATTGGCTTGCGTGATGGCTTGCGTCTCTGTCAGGGTCAACGGCTTGGTCAGGCCTGTCTTGACCTCGATATAGCCGGTGTTTTTGTCGACCTCGACGATATACGGCTCGAAGCTTTTCAGCGGGACCAAGAGAACGAGGGCTGCGAGCGCCAGCAATGTGATCGCGCCGAAAAGCAGCGCCACGAACCATGCAAACGACCGGGAGCGCTTCGCCTTCTTGACGATCTCGTTTTCCCATCGATCGCCGTCCTGAAAATAGCTCCTCAGCGCACCTTCGTTGTCTGCCATCTTGATCCAGTCCTTACTTTGCCTGCCAGCGAGCAGCCTCAGCGAGGCATGCTGTTGTTGGAGATTCTGTTCTGCATGGCAGCGCGCTCATTGGCCGCGCGAATGTTGGCAACCATGCCGGATTGGATACGATCGCGTGCACGCATACCGGCATTGCCGACCACGCCTGCCGTGCCGCGCGCAACGTCGAGTGCCTTCGTTGGCGCCGTCATGCCGGAGTATTGCGCAACAGCCCTCGCGACGTTGCCGATGCCCGCTGAGACGCCGCCGACGATGCTTTGCGCCAACACCTGGATATGGAAAAGAACGAACGCGCCTGCGCAGCACAGCAGCAGGAAAGCCGACACGTCGCTGAGCTGCAGCCGGCGTTGGTTCGCTGCATTCGTCACCTTGGTTAGTTCGGGATCCATGGCGGCGATGAGGAAGGCGGCAACCACATAGATGAACAGCGGTATCAGCGCGTAGAGAAGGACCTGTTGGAACCACGACACGCCAAGGCGTCGCGTCTGCTCGAACAGCATGCAGGCTATGAAGATCGGGGCCGTTCCGATCAGCACCCACATCATCACCTTCGCCAGCAACAGGATCGCCAGCGCGACGGCGATAAACACTGCCACGCAAAGCATGATGAGAAAGCCGATCATGGACGGCAGAATCGCGAAGTAGCCCGACTGTTCCGCAAACGCCGCCGCTGCCTCATTGGCGGTCTTCCAGATCATCGACAGGCCATTTGTCGGTTCGGTGATGCCGGTTCCCGTGGCAGTCAGAATCGCGCGCCCGACATCCTCGGGCGTGCTGTTCAGCCAACTGTAAAACAGCGTGTCGAAACTGCTCCATTCTCTGACGATCAGCAAAATGATCACCATCCGGGCGACACGGCCGATGACTTCGGCAACGCTGACCCTGGACGTTCCCATGAAGAGCTGCAGGCCGTAATAAGCGACATAGGCCAGGAACAGGACATTGAGCAGCGGCGTGACTTCGCTGCCGACAATCCCATATGCCCTTTCCGAGAAGGTTCTGCCTGTGTCTTCAATTCGGTCGAGGAGGTTGCCTAAGAAATCTTCCATTGCCGCCGATCGCCCTTACTGCGTTGCCATCGCTTTTATCTCGGCCATGGCCGTGGCCGGGTCGCCGTTGACGTACGACATCGGGCCGCATTCCTGGCGAGGATCGGCAGCGTAGGACGTCAGATTTGCGGGTCGCTTGCAGGGGGCCGTTTTCTCTTTGGCCGTACCGCAGCCGGCAACGCCGGCCGCGATCACGACCACGAACAAGGCCCTGACTATGTGAGCAGGCTTAGTTGCCACCGTAGGTCAACGCCTTCTTCGAGTTGGAAATGTCGGTGAGCCGGCGCTGGTTATCGGCCTGCAGGGAGCCGACAGCACCGTTCATCACGCCGATCAGCTCGTTGATGGTGAGGCCGGCCTGGACTTGCAATTGGGTGTTCTGATCGATCGACCCCTTGATGTCCTGAGCCTGGCCGATGCTCTGTCCTGCTTGCTCAAGGGCGCTCCGGCGCGTTGTCACGGCCTGCTGCGATCCGGTCACAAGGGCCGAGACGCCAAGGACCGTGTTCATCAGCTCTTCATAGGACTTGTCGCTGGAAAAGCCGCTGTTTGACTTGCCAGAGAGACTTTTCACAAGCTGCAGGCCATTGATGAAGGTGGTAGCGATCTTGCTGATGTCGCCACCCATGCCACCGAAGTTTGGCACACCGCCTGACATGATGCTGTCGAAGGACGGCATGGAGGACACGCTGAAACCGTTGCCAACAGCCAGATTCTGCATCTGGTCGGCGTCACTGCCGCGATCGCCGGTTACGGCCTTCAACGTGTCTTCGACAGTCGACAGAATGTCCTTGTTCGTGTTCAGGATCTTGTCGGTGGTCATGGCCGTTTCCTTGGCCACCTTGAGATTGGCGCCGTCGATGACGGGCACGCCTGATGCCCATGCCGCGGAAGCAAAGAGAACCGAGCACGCAGTGAGGATAGAGCGCTTCATAGAGGGTCTCCTTATTGAAGCTTGAGTTGCAGGTTGAGGGCGGATTCACGCTCGCGCTTCTGGACGCAGGCCTTGTCCGCCGGGCTCCATTCGAACCCTTCGCGCGGGTCGCACAGACCAGTGGTTTCGCGTGGCATTTCGCCTTTGTTTTTGTATCCAGATGACTGAGATGAGCCTGACGTTTCAGTCAGCTGCATCGTGTTTCTTGAATTGAACAGGTCTGCCGTTGTCGTCCCGAGCAGGATGACCTGGTTCATCATTTCGAGATTGGCGTTTCGCGCACCGGAATTGTGGTCCCAACTGTCCTGAATGGTTCCAGTGGTCAGGCCGCCGAGCTGCTGCAGCCATGACGCGACGTTGGCGCCGCTCTCCTGGGCGGCTTGCGACGTCGCCATGGCGTTGATCGTCGAATCCCGCATGCCAGTGTACGATGTGCTGCCGCCGCCATAGTTGATCGGAATGTCCGCCCCGTTCGCCCCACCGAGTGCTGGCAGCCACTGTTGCGTGATCTTTTTGACGTAGCCCTGTGTTTCCTTGAACGGTGGGATGCCACCGTACTTCTGGACGTTGCCGTGACCAGAATTGTAGGCGGCAAGTGCCAGATTCACGTTGCCGCCGAACCGCCTGAGCTGCTGTTTCAGATAGCGGGCGCCGCCACGCAAATTGGACTCGATATTGTAGCGATTGACCCCGAGATCGCTGGCCGTCCCAGGCATCAGCTGTGTGAGGCCATATGCGCCGGCGCCGGATTGGGCGCACGGATTGAAACGGCTTTCCTGGTAGACGAGAGCCATAAACAGGTTCTCGTCAACGCCTTCTTCCCTCGCGACCCTTTTGACCAGGCCGACGATTTCGGGGTTGGCTTGCGCGGCCGCGATCGGATCGTCCTTGCGACCTTCCCTGAAGACGGAGCAGGTCACCCCTTTGTTGATCGAAAACCGGTCCTTGTCGGTCTTTTCGATTTCGCCGGTCTTGTCCTTCCGATCCGTTTTTGTACCGAGGTTCGCTCCGTCGATGACGGGAACACCGGACGCCATTGCCGGAACGGGGGTGGCGAGTGTTGTCACCAGCAAGCCAAGGGCAAGACGATTTCTCATTGAGCCTTCTCCCATCCGCAAAAGTCAGCCAGCCACTTTTCCGGCTCGTCGCCGTATTGTTCCCGAAGTGCTGCGCACTCCTCGATCGTCTTCTTTCGGCCCGACAGGACCTTGACCAGGTCGGGCATCGACGACAGATCGAGCCGGGCAATGACCGAGTCATTCCCGTGCTTGACGAGGAAAGTGCGCTTCTCAGGCGGGGTGTTTTTGATGAAGTTGAATTCCTTGACCGTCAGGCCAAAGCGGGTGATGTAGCTTTCCTCGTCCGCGCGCGGATTAGGGAAATGGATGTTCGTTGCCGATTGCTCGATCAGCGTGTGTGATGCGCGGGCCTTGGCGATGTCGGCCGCCGACTGCGTTCCGAAACCGACAATGCCGTTGAGCTTGCGGATGGTCTTCATCTTGTCGACGATGAACGCCGAAAAGGTCTCATCCTGGAGCAGCTGCCAGCCTTCATCCATGAAGAACATCACAGGATCGCCGTTCAGCAGCTCATCCAGCCGATGGTAGAGGTACATCAGCGCCGGTGTGCGCAACTCCTCATTTGCGAGGATGTTGGTCATGTCGAAGCCAAAGACACGATGTCCTGAGAACGACAAAACGTCGTGCTGAGCGTTGAACAGCCATGCCTTTTCGCCGTCGATCCATGGCCGCAGCCGTGCATGAAGGTCGTTGGCGTCTGCGCGAGAGCGGCCGACGAGCAGGGTCGACAGGTTCACCAAGTTACGCTCAGCCGCAGGCTCTTGCATGAGCCGAGCCAAGGCCTTTTCGAGTGTGTCGTCGTCTTCCTGGCTAAAGTCGCGACGACGATCGCTGGCGCGAAGCATTGCCTTTAGCAGCCGCAGGAGAAAATCCCGGTTCGGTCCGGTGTTCTCGAGCTGGAGAGGGTTGAAGCCGGTGGGTGTTTCCGGGGACAGTACCTCGTAGGCGCCGCCAACCGCCCGAATGAAGATCTCCGCACCGCGATCTTTGTCAAAGAAAACTGCCTTAGGCGCGGGATTGATACGCATAGCCTGGGCAAGCAAGAACGTCAGGCCGACTGTTTTGCCCGAGCCGGTTGGACCGGTGACGAGAAAATGGCCAATGTCGCGTTGGTGAAAGTTGAACCAGTACGGCGTTTGCGAAGTCGTTTCCAGGATCGTGATCGGCAGGCCCCAATGCGCGCCGTCGGATTGCCCCGTCGCGAAATTGTGCATCGACGACAAACCGGCAAAATTGCCGCTCGACAGCAACGCCTTGCGGGCGATGTAACTGTGATTTCCGGGCAATTGCGCCCAAAAGGCTGCTTCGAGGTTCATATCCTCGCGCAGCCAGTTGATGTTCATGTCGGTGAGGCATGCCCCAAGCTCGGAGACCGCCTTGCTCACGCCCTCCAGATCGCGCGACAGGCACAACAGTGTCAGATGGTGGAAGCCGAAAACGGCTTCCTGGTTCATCAGGCTGTTAACTGCGAAATCGATGTCGTGTTCGACCGAGCTACCGGCTTCATCCGAGGCCTGGATTTGACGCTGCAGGCGGGTAATTCGCTCTTGAGCAATGGGCTTGTCCGCGATTGTGAACGATTGCGTCAGGATGAACTCGTGATTGACTTGCAAAAGGCCGTCGAGCATTCCCGGCCCTGTAAAGGGGGGATATTCCTTTACCGACAGAAGCGCGCCGAAACGGCTGTCCTCGTCGACAGCAGCTTGTGCCTGCATAGTCCGCTTGCTGAAATGTAGGCGAGACGTGCCGACATAATTGCTGATGCCCATGCGCGGGAGCCGCATCTTACGTGGCACGCCGCAGGTCAGGATTGTGTTGAAGAACTCGCAGGGTTCGGAATATGGCTCGCCGTCGCGGCGAGCGATGCCGAGCGCGCGCGCGCCGTATTTCTCGAGCTCGCGCGTGACGTTGGTGACCAGCTCCTCCAGTTCCGTCACGTCCTCGCGTGACTGCTGAGAGCGGCCGTCGCGGCTGGCGTTGTTGAGTATCCGCTTAAGGGTGTCACCGATGCCGAGCGCACCCCTCATGCCTGACCTGACGATGGTCAGGTAGATCTCGTTCGTGAACATGCGCTTGTGGCGCAACTGTTCCATGTAACGCTTGTTGAGCAGGTCGCAGAACGGGTCATCAAAAGCGCCTCCGATTTCGGTCTCAACCGCGCGGCGAATGACCGTCGACCACAGCGAAAACCGGCTGGAACCGAGCGCACGGATCATCGTGTTCTGCACGACGGAGCGCATGTTTAGCGTGGCCTGGTCCTCAGTCTGGAAGAACAGGCCATCGAGCTTGATGACGCTGATCAAGGCGCCATTTTCCAAGCCGATCACCGTATCGGAGACATGGCGCAAATACGGGATATGAGTCGACATAGGTCGCTCGTTTTGAGCGGCCTTGCCAAACCCAAGCTCATCTGTGACGACTTTCAGCATCGGCTATGGTCCGTATGAATTGGCGCCCCAAAAGCTCTTGTTGAGCGTGCGGGGCGTCTTGCGCGACGCAACCTGCATTACGTCGAGGATCTTGCTGTCCCAGGTGCACAGCGTGAAAAGGACGAGGTAGGCGATTGGTGCGGTCAGCAGTGCCCACAGGGAGTTGGAGCCGAGCCACCCTATGATCGTGCAACCGACGACGATAACGACAGCCATGTACGGCACGCCCCAAAGCGTCGGTGAACGGGTCAAGCCGATCACCAGCGGCGTCAGGGCAGGCTTTTCGTCCTCGAACTCAGCCATCGCTATTTGCCGACAGCGGCAATCATTTCATCGACGATGGTGGGCGCGCCGAAGACCAGGCCAATGCCGACGATGACGGCGCCTGCCGTGAACCACGACAGCCGACCGGCGAAGGCGAGGAAGCCGAGGCCGATCACCGCAATGATCGCTAGCAGCCGGCCGAACGGACCGGTGATGAAATCCACGATCATTTGAACGGCCGTCTGCAGTGGCGCGAAAGCGCCGCCGCCACCACCACTTTGCGCCAAGGCTAGATCGACGCCGGCCATGTGCACGGCCGCAGCCAATCCAAGAACGGCTGCCAGCTTCCAGGCGCCGACCCTCGGTCCCTCAATTGCATTGCACTTCATGCGTTCTCTCCTTCAAAAGTGCATCACTCCACCGACAAACTTGCCGGTCTTCTTCACGGCGATGACACCGACGTCGCCGTCTTCACCACCGCCTGCGATTGTAGTGGTCCCGGATGCATTGGGCTTTGCCCTCGCCTTCGGCATGGGCAAACCGAGCTGGTAATTGACCACCTTGGCGACGTAGCCGACGGTCTCCCGGAACGGCGGGATGCCGCCGTACGCGTAGATCCGTGGCTCGCCGCTGTTGTAGGCAGCGGCGACGAGCAGAGGATTTTGGAACTCGTCGAGCAGGACCCGCAGGTACTTCATGCCGCCTTCTATGTTCTGCTGCGGATCGCAGATGTCCTCGACCTGGAATCGTTCGGCGATGGCAGGCATGAGCTGCATGGGGCCGCGCGCGCCCTTGTCCGAATTGCGAGTTTGGTCGAAGCCGCTTTCCGCCCAGGCAATCGCCGTGGCGAAAACCTCGTCGACCTTGTGACGCCGCGCCGCATCGACAACTAATTTCTTGATTTCCGAAGGGCTTAGCGGTGACGGACCGCAAGCCTGCACGCCTGCCGTGCTGTCTTGAGCCGGGTTTTCCAAGCCATTTTGGGTAATCTGTTCTGTCGGTATCTTACCCACAATGGTATTTTCCGGAGTGTCGTCTCCCGTCGTGTAAGCCCCCTTCAGTGTACCAATATGGGTGTCTGCCTGGCGGCCCTTTTTGGCTGTCTTCTCTGGCGTGACAACGCCGTTCTCGCTGACGACGTAATGACCGCCGCTCAGGCTCCATCTAGAATCGAAAATTCTACTGATCGCAGCGTCATTGACGCTTTCAGTTTGCGCGAAAATATTCACGAAGTTGGCGGATTTCGGCGCTTCCTGGGCCGTTGCGGCGCCAGTGGCGAGCACATTCAGCAGGGTCGAGCAAATCAGACCCCCGCTGCCTGCAATGCTGCTCGTTCCAGCCCTTTTTGTCATCGCGACCCGCCCCATTTGCGGTGTTGAGATTGTGGTGAAAACCGATTAAGTTCGCCGTTGTATGAACCGATTTGGTGTAGCGATACAAGTTTTTGCGCCACACTTAAACCCCCCAAAAGTGGGATTCGGCATGAACCAATATGGTAAAGGGCTGGAAATGAAACGGACCATCCTTGCTGCATTCGCAGGTTGCGTTATCGCAACGCCGGCCTGGTCGGTGGACAGCGTCAACAAGGACTACATCAAGTCGCTGGCGGCACCGGGCAAGACGGTGCTGGTCGTCGAATACTACGACGGCAGCGGCAAAGCCGTGGACCGTAAGGGCTACGCGTCAGCATCCGGATATGTGGCGGTATCGCCCACGGATTTCCGGGTCGATGGTAAGACCAATCTTCACCTTTACGGCCTCCAGCCGTGCCAAGGTGAAGTGGTCAACCGGAAGGAAGGCTTTGCCGGCACTTGCGCCGACTTCGCGCAACAGCAGCTGCAAATCATGCTGAAAAGCCCGAAGGTCATCTTCTGCCGGGCCTTCGTCAGCGAGCAGTCGTCACCGACGCAGAATGCCACCTGCTATGGCTACTACAATTATCCCGGCAGCCTCGATTCCGTTGATATGTTCGAGGAGCAGCTTTTGTCCCTTGGCGCGTTGCGCCTGACAAAAAAGCCCGATGGCTCCTATGACCGGCCGGACCTCGCGCAGGCCGAAGATGTCGGCAAAGAAGGGTCCTACGGCATGTGGGCCGATCCGCGAGTGAAGGCCCAATGAGGTGTTCACTCGCCCTTACGCTCACCGTGGCCAGTGTTGCAACGGCGCTTAGTGCGCCTGACGGCTATTTTGACCTGGAGCCGGGCATAACACTGGAAACCGGCGATACCTGGGTTGCAGAGGGGCAACGCTATCGCCTGCTTGGGGTTCAATCCTGCCTTCGCGGCACCAACTACACCGACTTGAAGGGGCAAAAGCGCGATTGTGGCGATGCGTCCCTGGCAATGTTTGCTGCCTATATCAAGGACACCAAGCCGGTTTGCGCGCCGGTCGCCAAGACCGCGGACCTAACCTACGTCATCTGCTATGCCACCGTTGGCAAGGATCGCCTCGACCTCGCCACCATGATGATTTCGAGCGGCTACGCCTTCGCTTCGCTCGATGATCAGGGCATGCCACTTCATCCGCCGTACTCCGTGGCCGAGCTGGACGCCCGCGAACGCAAGGCCGGTCTCTGGCAGTTCCGCGATGTTGTGCACCCGGCAGTCCTGTTGGCCAAGACAGCCAACGAGCGCGCCAAGAAGGAGGCGAAGCAATGAAAGCCCAACTCCTCTTGTCGGCAGCAATGCTTGCCCTCACCGCTGAGGCCGTCGAAGCGGCGGATGTCATCAGGAATGAGCCTGTCCGCAAGGTCTACCGGCCAGCCGTAGAACCATCCGCCGCCCAGGTGACCCGGGTGCATCCTGTTCTAAGGGGGCGGGTCGCGGTCATGGACGGGCGAACGCTCTGGTACCCTCAGTACGCACAGAGCGTCCAATTGGCCGACATCGACGCTTGCGAGCTGCCGCAATGGGCACTCGATCCCAAGTGGGAAGACCGTGAGCGCGTGAAGGCTCCTCCACCCGTTCCGTGCGGACCATTTGCCAAGGCATGGCTTAAACGGACGGTCGGCAACAAGTCGGTGACCTGCAACGTCGTCTCCTACAGAGTCGACGGTACGGCGATCGCGCGTTGCACCACCGGCGCTCGAGATCTTGCCCTGGAAATGCTTCGTGTCGGCTGGGCGCGAGTTGCCTCGCCCTATCTCGTCAATGGCCAATATGCCGCCTATCAGCGTTACGCCATGGCCGCGCACTACGGCATGTGGGCAACCTACGTGCTCGACATGAATGAATGGCGCCGCAAGGCGGTCGACCAGACGCCAGATCGCCGGCCGATCGCTGATTTCAATCTGCTGGCCGAACGCGAGAGTGAAATATCCCCGCCTTTTGCCGATGCCCGCAAGCGACCGTTGAGGACAGACCGATAGCTGCCGGACTTCGTCTACGTGGCAGACGCAGCGACACACCGTCTGTCGTCTGGGCGACGCCCACAATCATCATCGAGAGGACCGCCTGACATGAAACACCTGATTTATGCCGCCGGCATCGCCGGCGCCGCGCTCCTTCCAGCCACAGCGGCCAAGGCACAAGACGCATCCTGGGGCTGCCAAGTCCTGCTTTGCGCAGCCTCGCAAAACCCTTCCTGGCATGGCGTGGAATACTGCGTCCCGCCGATGATCAAACTTATTGCTGCCATGTCGAAGCCTGACTTCTCGTGGCCCATCTGCAACGAAGCAAAGTCCGGTGCACCGGGTCGTGAGGAATATGCCGATTGCCCCGAAGGGACCAAGATCGGCTATAGCCGATATGGCCGGGACGGAAATCGCAGCGCACCGGATCGTTGCGTCAAGACCCTCAACACCTGTCAAACGCACCCCGGTCTAAACGGTCCCGCCCATCAACCCGGCGTGATCTTGAGCCGCCGTGCCCGTGACGGAGAAAACTCTTGCATCAAGCAGATTTCCTCGCAGCGGCCGAGACGCGCTGACCCCTGGTACTTCGACATTCCGAATGATCAGGGCGTCAAGCAACGCCACTGGTTCAATCTGAATCTCTAGTGGGTCAGAGCGATGAACAATGCCGTCCTACTCGCCATAACAGCCGGCGTCGGCCTTGCGGCCGGCGCCGGCGGAACCTGGCTGGCAATTCCACACCCGACTGTCGAGGCAAGGACCATTGCCAAGGCCGAGCTCACGGCGGCGATAGCCGCTGATCCCTCACTGTGTCCTCTGCCAGTCGTGGAGAAACCGTCAGAGGGTGAGGCCCTGGCTGCCTATCAGAACGCGCGATCCACCTCACCGTTGGTCTGGGATCGCAACGACCTGCCGAAGATATCGCTTTCCCTTGGCCAGTGCGACAAAAACAACAACGGCCCCGGCGTTTCGTGCATGACCACGGTCAAGATGTCGCCCAAGGCACAGCCTCTCAACCGTGTTGTGGGCTTCGCAAAGTCAGCCAACGGCGGATGGGTTGCCACAATCTTTTAGGCCGATACGGGAAAGGTGTTCGTTATGGAAGATCAATTTCTCGACTGCGTGACGGCCCTTGCAACAGCGGTGGTTTGCTTCGTCATCTCACTCTGCTTCGGCTGGAACTTGCTGGCTGCGTTGCTTTTTGGAATCGTCACCGGCGCGGTACAGGCCGGACTCATCCGCCTGGTGCATGGAAGGCCTGACTTGCTGTGACAGGCCATCAAGGAAACGTCTGCGCTACAAAAGAGCCCGCCTGGGCGGTGGGCCTTTTCCCTTCATGTTGTGCCATCAATCAGCACATGAATTTTTTGGCCAGAACTGTCCCGAATGACCGGAGTCGACCCGTTGCTGTCGTCGAAGATACGTCCCTCTAAAGACTGCTTCGGCCTACCAGAGCTTTAAGCACCTGTGGCATGCCAAAAGCCCGCTTTTCAGCGGGCTTTTTTACCCCCATGATGGCTGATCACCTCACCCAAACGGCGCCGCTATCTCCATAACCGTCGCCATTTCCCTTTCCTCGAGACGCTCCCGCCTCGCGATCAAATATGCCGCGATGTATACCAGCTTCCCGATGGCTTCCCGGTGATCGGTGGGCTGATACCCAATCACGTTGCGCCGCGCCGCGGCCTCGTCCAAGGCGATCACGTCGCCAGCCCCGGGCCCCTTCTCAGCCTCTCGGAACGCTTTGGCCGCTCTTTGAGCTGCGACATGTCGTTCGGTTATGTCGGCCAGCCGCGCATAGCGTTCATCGACATCCCACAAACCCGTCTGTCCCTTCATTCGATCCTCTCTCGCCGGCCAAAATCGAGTTGATAAAAACGTTGATCAAGGACGAGAGCACGATAGGATACGAAGGCTAGCGAAACGAAACGAAAGCAGCGCCTGTAAGCCATTGATTAAGAATGAAAAAATATTTCTCCCTCCGCCGGGAGACGAAAGTGATTTCAAAGAATTATTCAAGCGGTTGGCCGCGGCGGGTGCTGGTCGGCCATTGGGCAAGGACGGGTTTCCTGCAGGCCCATGGACGCCCGAGCTACTCGCAGAGGCGATTTCACAGATCGATTCCAACCGGATTGGGGTCGATCTGCGAACGGTGCAGCTTTGGTTTCAAGAGAACGAGAAGGGAATTAGCACTGCCAACATTCGTTGGCTGGCGAGGGTTTTTGGGTGCGATGATCCGGTGGCAACTAGCGAATGGCAGATGGAGCTTAGTGCGGCGCAATCGCGGCTATCGGCCAAGAGAAGAGAATGGAAAAGAGCCGGAAGCAGCGTTGCACAGGAGTTTCCAGATACAGCACTGGCTGCGACGTTCGATGACGACACAGCGTCTCCGGCAGAGCTAAAACGGAATACTGACGCCAAGGGGCCGAGGCGGCGTTTTAGTTTGGCGAGGAAATCGGAGGCTTTTTTTAGTCACGGATCTCCCCTGAATTTACCGGCGTCGGTGTTTGCGGGTGTCACCGCTCTTGGGTTTTTGTCGTATATTGCGGGGATTCACAGCGTGACATATGGCCGGGCGGATGGCGTCGTCAAGCAGGTTGGGTTTCTTTGGACAGCGAATTGGACATTCGTCTTCATGGTGTTTTTGCCACTGTTTTTTGCCTTCGTGACCGAGCTAGTGACCTTTTGGAAAGATGAAGGCCGCCCAAAGCTTGTAGCGCACGGCGACAAGATGGAAAGCGACGATGCCTGGGCGCACAGCGTAGAAGCTTCTTCGTATTCATATTGGGCGGTTTTTTTGATTTGTGTGCTGTTCGCCGGTCTTTTTCAGTGGATCGGCGTGTCATTGATGCCGTTGATGAAAGGTGGTGGCAACTATGCGACGGATTGGGGCTCGTTAGCGATTGTGCGCCCTGAGGTCATATCGGTGCCAGAAGCGGTCGTATTCACCGGGCTCGCTTACCTGTACATGTGCCTGTGCTTTTATCTGTTCTTCGTAGGTCTCATTTTGCTCTATACGGTGATCCATGATCTTTGGAGAATCGGAGAAGCAGCGAGTAATCGGCCGGAGATGGATTATCAACACGAGCTCAGTGAAGCCAGCCTCAGGGTTATGCGTGGGATTTTTCGGTGTACTGTTTTGGGGATTCTGATCGCCATAGTCATGAAGGTCCAGAGTGCTTACCTGACATCGCGTGGAGAGAATGTTGTGGCTTGGTTGGTCGGAGATATGTCTTCCGCCTTCTATGGGCGCAATGATGTGAGCGCCGGGATCAGCTATCGTAGGCCGACCCACTACAGTAGCCTTCTTATCGCTATTTCGACCTGTGTTGTATTTCTGTACGGCTCCATCCGTTTAGGTGTCGAACGTCGGTTTTGTATGCCTTTGTGGAGGATGTCAGCGATCGTCGCGTTACTCGTGGCCGGCTACTTGCTGATCGATGCATTTGCCGGCTTTTCGATCCTTCTGGGCGTTGGAGTGCTGCTCGCAATATACGGCCTGTTTGATCCAGGATTGGGGCGATGGCGAGCGAGTAAGTTAGGAAACAATCAGAGTGTATCATAGTTGGCTTGATCATTGGGATGAGCGGCGGGCGCGACGCGGTGAGGAAGGGAAGAAACCAACGGATTTCGTCCTTGACGCAGAACGCGCCTTTCCAGGCGCGAAGAAGATAACAAGTATCGAGGAGTTCTGTGCCCTTGCGGACCAAGCCGTGGCTGATCCGGCCTTTTTCGATGAGCCGAGTGTGAGTGATCAGGGTTTTGAAAGGCTAGATGGGTGGCTCAAATTTCCATCGGACATTTCTACTGATATCGAACAGAACAACGTCGTCTCGGCGAAAATCACAGAAAGCGGGTCGTTCGATCAGGCGATGGTAATTTTTCACCATTGGAATGCAAGCGCCCGGAATCGTCAGATTGCCAACTTTTTCTCGCAGCGTGGCATCACGGTTGTCGAGATTGCTATGCCTTATCACTTCGAACGCAGCCGTCCCGGCTCAGTGCACGCCGACTATATGCTTAGCCCTAGTCTCGGTCGAACGATCCAATCTGTAAGGCAGGCAGTGTTGGATGGGCGAAAACTCATACGTTGGTTGAAAAGCGAAGGCTATCGAGAGATTTCGGTTCTCGGAATGAGCTTAGGTTCCTGGGTAGCGGCCATAGTCGCGGCACACGACTTGGCTGTGTCAAAAGCCTCGTTGTTTCTGACGGCGGGGAGTCTAGCGGATATGGTTTGGACGGGTCGCGCGACACGATCGATACGCGCCAGCCTTGAGCCTGAGATTGAGCTGACCGATCTCAGAAGGGCCTGGGGTCCACTTAACTTGGAGAATTACGCGCATAGTTTGGCACGGCCTGATCTCGATCTTCAGGTTGTGTTGGCTAAGAGAGACAAAGTGGTGTTGCCAGCGCTATCGGAGAGGTTCATGCAGAGGCTGAAGGACGCCGGGGCTAGGCCAAATATTTTGGAGTTAAACTGTGGTCACTATTCGCTCGCCATTCCACCTTACATTTTGTTGGCCGGTTTGAGCTTGAAGCGGCTACTGAGACGCGGCCGTTGAGCGGTTTCTGTCGTCTGCTGACAAGTCGGCCCGGTGAGCATGAGTTTGGCGTTCGCCGGTCAGTTCACCAGCAAATTCTCTGGTAGGCGTCACGATACGAAAGTGATGAATCCGGGGTCGCCCGCCTACCGGAACCGACCCGTGCCGCTAATCCTCGCTTCAATCATCGCCGATCAGGCCGGTGCTGCAGGCCCAAGGTGTGGCTACCGTACACAGATGCAGATTGGCCTGCTGCCGGTTTTTCGGACACGAGGTTAAGCTAACATAGCTTGTTCCTCGAACTCCACGGGGCTCAGATAGCCCAGCGT